>NZ_JAFCAC010000107.1:0-391 GCF_018588165.1 Thermoanaerobacter sp. CM-CNRG TB177 | reverse complement strand
TCCGTGTTCGGAATGGGAACGGGTGTTTCCCCTCCGCTATCGCCACCGGAAATCCTAGACCCTCAAAACTGCACAAAGCCTTATGGTCAAGTCCTCGACTGATTAGTACCGGTCAGCTAAGAGTGTTACCACTCTTACACCCCCGGCCTATCTACCTCGTCGTCTTCGAGGTGTCTTACCCCCTTACGGGTGGGAAACCTTGTCTTGAGGCGGGCTTCGCGCTTAGATGCTTTCAGCGCTTATCCCTTCCGAACTTGGCTACCCAGCTGTGCCCCTGGCGGAACAACTGGTACACCATCGGTTCGTCCACCCCGGTCCTCTCGTACTAGGGGCAGTCCCTCTCAAGTTTCCTACGCCCGCGACGGATAGGGACCGAACTGTCTCACGACGT
>NZ_JAFCAC010000106.1:0-23534 GCF_018588165.1 Thermoanaerobacter sp. CM-CNRG TB177 | reverse complement strand
CTACTTTTTTATGAGATGTTTTTTATCCACCCCAACATTTATTATAGAACCAAAGAAAAATAGTGATATTCATAAGGTGTATGATAATGTTTACTTTGGGCCTTTTACGACGGCGGTTATTGATTTTGCGAATCAATTAGGCTATAACGTGCTTGTGATAACTGTTTACAAAACAAGAGATTACAAGAAAGTAAGAGAAGTCTTTTATAACAAGACTATAAACGGTGCGATTTGGCTTTGTAAAGTAAACATGAAAAAATAGCTTAATATTTCTTAGGATAGCTTTAAAATTTATCAAAAATCACCAAAAAGTAATCACAAACAGACTAAATAAGATGAGCAAATCAATTTCCAGATTATTACAAAAACAAAAAAGGGTATAACAAAGTACACCCTTGTCATTTCCAAGGATGGCCAGTTAGGAGATAAAGATTAGTTCAATTTCAAGCAACAAGAAGATACTTTTTCTTCTCTTTTGGAGAAAGACATAATCCAGCAACTTGAGCTGGTGTCAAGCCATTAAGAGAAGAATGGGGCCTTACAAAATTATAGAAGAACACAAACATGTAAATTAAATTATTTGCGGACTCAAAAGAGGCAAAACCTTGTTTAGTATTATACCAGGCTTTAAATTGATGATGGAAAGATTCTATCAAATTATTGGTGATGTCATCCTTAAAGCTTTCAACTCTAATATGTTTAACACTGTCACCGAACAAAGACTTAACAGGTACTTTGTAAGCACTATAGCGATCAGTTACGATAGCGGAAGGGGTTCCTAGGTTTCTAACAGAATTAAGCAAAGCAAAAGCTTGCCTGGAATCTCTGTAAGGGGAGAGGTGAAAGCCCAAGATAAAGCGGGTTTCAGAATCTATGACAAACCAAAGATAATATTTCTTACCAGCGATTTTAACAACAGTTTCATCGACATGCCATTCATCAGAATTAAGATTTAACATAGGAATAAGTTCTAAGGAAATATTATGGAACAAAGGAGCAAACTTTTTACACCAGTTACTAATGGTTGTATGAGAGACTTTTACATTAAAAACAGTTTTCAAAATCAGAGCAATATTTCTGAAAGAATTTTTACCAAGGAAGAACATAGACAAAGCAGATAGGATTATATGTACAGGATAACGGATACGTTTAAAATTGGTTTTACCAGAAAGTTTAGAGATAGAAGTTGAAGGTATAGCAGTAACTTTGGGGACGAAAAAGGAATGATTGCACTTTTTATCAGAACAACGATAGTTAGAGTAATACTCATAATCATGATGAAGGAAAGAAGACTTACCGCAAACGGGGCAGCGAGGATATTTAGATGTTTTTTTAGGAGATGGTTTATCAGGTGCAAATTGATGGTAGCATTTACGGCAAAGATATTTTTGATAACCATCTTTATTTTTGCCATATTTGTAAAACAAATGAGTATTATTGCATTTTGGACACTTTAATGGTACAATGTTTTGCATGAGGACTTCATCCTTTCTGGGAGGTATTTTGTTTTTCCTGCAAAACATTGTACCAGAAAGGATTGAAGTCCTCAACTTTCATTTAAGTTTACAAAACGTGCGATTTTTATTGGAGTAAAAAATGATGATCCAGATATAAAAAATTTAATTGAGGCTGGATTAAAGACTGCCGTAATTGATCAGGAAATTAAGGAAGATGAAGATGACGCTTTTAACAAAAGCATTATAGTGAACATGGATAATGTAAATGGTGCGTATGAAGCGACAAAATATCTAATCAATTTAGGGCATACGGAAATTGCTCATATAACAGGTGATATGGAAAAACTTTCTGGATTTGCAAGATTAGAAGGATATAAAAAAGCATTGAAAGAAGCGGGTATTCCTTTTAAAAGCAGCTTAGTTGTAAAAGGCGATTTTGTTGAAGAAAGTGGTTATAAAGCTGCATATAAATTATTTAAAAAGGCAAAGCCCACAGCGATTTTTGCTTCAAACGACCAGATGGCTATAGGAGCTATGCAGGCTTTAGAAGAGATGGGATATAAAGTGCCTGAAGATGTTTCTATAATCGGATTTGATGATATTACAATATCTCGTTATTTAAAACCTGCTTTGACGACCATGAGTGCATCTTTATTGCAAATGGCGGAATTGGCGGTAGAAAATTTGATTAAGTCTATTGAAGAAGAAATAGCTATTACAGCTAAATTTGTTGTTCCTGTAAAACTTGTAGAAAGAGAATCCTGTAAAAGAATTGAAATGCAAAGAGAAAAAATAAATGATAAATATGCACTAACTATGAAATAAAGGCGTTACGCCTTTATTTATGAATATTTGTGAACACGTGTTAAGTAATAATAAGAAAAATTATTTTAAAGTCTAAAAGTTTATTACTTTTTCGTTTGTGATAATGTTTGCTTTTGGTGATTTAATTAGTTTTACCATTTCACAAAAAATGGTAATCAATGGTGGATTCAAAACAAGATTTAATTTAAGGTACTTAATAAGTTTGTAACTCAAATATAATCTAAAGATAATCTAATATTAACTTAAAAATAAACATTAATTGGTCTTAGTATACGTTTTATTAAGAATAATAAATTCGAGAAACGAAAAATTTCAAGTTTCTATTGACATTACATGACGATTACATTATAATTACAAATAAAGTTATAAAAATGTTTAAAATAAACAGAGTAACTGTGTAATAAAATATTTAACAAAGTAACAAATCTCTATGATAGTATGGTGATAGTAAAATGGGAAAGGTAACTTTACAAGACATAGCTGAAGTAGTAGGTGTGTCAAAAAATACTGTATCTAAGGCTTTAAGAGGTTTGGATGGAGTAAGTGACGAAGTGAGGAAGAAGATTTTAAGTACAGCAACAAAAATGGGTTATCAGATTAAAAATTCTCACAAGATGCTGAATGTTGCTGTATTATGCAGAGAAGATTTTCTTGTTGAGTCAACATTTTGGGCGAATGTATTATTAGGTATTCAAAATGCTGCAAGAAGCAATAATATAGCTTTAAGTGTTACAGCTGTGGATATCGAAGGTGAAGAAAACCTGGATATTCCTTCAACTATAAATAAGGATTTAACGAATGGTATAGTTATAGTTGGAACTTTAAATAATAAATTTATTAAAAAGATCAAGGATTTAGAAATTCCGCTTGTTATAGTCGACCATTATAGTGAAGAAATAAACAGTGACTATATCAATTCGGCGAATGAAAAAGGGATTTATGATGCAATAAATTACTTAATTCAAAATGGGCATAAAAAAATAGGATTTATTGGTAATAACGAATGGTCATATAGTTTTAAAAAACGTTATCAAGCGTATATTATGTATATGGAAGAATTTAAGATACAAATCGACGACAAATTTGTGTGGCTTGATATAAATTTAAAAGGGCCAAATTTTTTAGAAGACATAGATTATTTTAAAAAGAAAATAAATGTAAATGATACTGATTTTCCAACCGCTTGGATATGTGCCAATGATAAAATTGCATTGGCATTTATGAGGTCTTTGTCTGAATTAAATATAAAAGTTCCTGAAGACGTTTCTGTGATTGGTTTTGATAATATTGAGATGGGATCAATTTCTTATCCTCCTTTAACTACTATAAATGTTCCTAAACAACAATTAGGCGTAAAAGCTATTCAACAACTTGTATATCGAATAAATAATCCAGAGAAAATATATGAGGATATTAGGTTAAACACGAATCTAATTGTTCGTGGTTCGGTAAAAAAAATTACGTAAAAAATTTTTAAAGTGAATAATAACGTGTTCATTAAAAACTTTATTTCTTTTGAAAATATTAGAATATAGTTTTTGTAGTGTTAAATAGTGATATGCGTGATATTAGAATGTAGAATATTAAAGAATCCATCAAATAATAAACACGTTTTTATAAATTTAATACAAAACCAATTTTACGATAGCCTAAAACAAGAGGCTGAGAGGCCTTTTGTTTTAAAAAATTCAAAGAAAGGGGGAATATGAGGAGTAAAATAAAATTTTTTAAAATAAAAGGAAACAACAAACCAAAAAGGGGGATTTTTAGGATGAGAAGGCTGTTAAGTCTATTATTAGTGTTAATGCTAATAATGGGCGCATTAGCAGGCTGTGGACAAAAGAGTCAAGAAACAAGCGATAAATCGAACCAGCAAAATGCAAATACACAGCAAGTTGCACAGGAGACAACATATCAAAGAAACGAAACAGTATACTTTGGAGGTGGATTATGGAGCCCGCCCAGCAACTGGAATCCGCTAACACCATGGAATGCTGTAACAGGTACAGTTGGATTAATCTATGAAACATTATTCAACTATGACCCGCTTAAAAACGAATTCATACCATGGCTAGCAGAGAAAGGTGAATGGACCTCTGATAATACTTATCAAATCACTTTAAGAGACGGGCTCACATGGCAAGATGGAAAACCTTTAACATCAGAGGACGTAAAATTTACCTTTGAAATAGCAAAACAATATTCTGAGATTTATTATAGCCCAATGTGGCAATGGTTGCAATCTATAGAGACACCGGACAACAAAACAGTAATATTTAAGTTCTCAACTGTAAACTATCATGAATGGACATATAACTTATGTCAAATACCTATTATTCCAAAGCATATATGGGCAGATAAGTCAAAAGATGATATGTTAAATGGTGCAAATGAAAAGGCCATAGGTTCAGGACCCTATTTATTTGACACTTATAGCAATGATCGTATGGTCTACAAGAGGAATGACAACTGGTGGGGCATAAAAGCAATGAATATGACCCCAGCACCAAAGAGAATAGTTTATTTAATTGTGCCTAGTAACAACGTTGCATTGGGAATGCTAATGAAAGGTGAATTAGATTTAAGTAACTTTTTCCTTCCAGGTATAAAGACTTTGAAAGCTAACTACGGTATAACGACTTTTTATGATAATCCGCCATATATGATTCCAGATAATACTGTGTTTATGGTTATCAATACCACTAAATCTCCATTAAACAATGTTGAATTAAGGCGAGCAATGGCATATGCAATCAATCCTAAGGTAATAGCAGAAAAAGTATATGAAAACCAAGTAGAACCAGCAAATCCATTAGGATTTGTACCGGCTAAGGCTTGGGAAGAATATTATGATAAAAATGTAGTTAATAAATATGGCTATACCTATGATCCAGAAAAAGCGAAATCAATTTTGGATGCAGCAGGATTTAAATTAGGAAGTGATGGAGTAAGGACAGCACCCGATGGAAAAAGATTTAAGTTAGAGATTAGTGTGCCATATGGTTGGACAGATTGGATGGAAGCAGCTAAGATAGTTGCAGATCAATTAAAGGCAGTAGGAATCGATGCAGAAGCTAAATTCCCAGATTATAGTAAATATTATGAGGATTTAACGAAAGGAACATTTGATTTATCATTTAACTCTGGCAGCCCAGTCACGTCAACTCCATGGACTTTGTATAATTGGCTATTTAACAAAGTTCAAGAAAACGGTCCTCAGAATAATGGAAACTTTGGGCGCTTTGATGTGCCAGGATTACAAGACTTAATAGCAAAATTTAACCAAACAAAGCTAGGAAGTCCAGAAGCTAAGCAAGCAGCTGCACAACTTGAAGAGATTTTCTTAAAGAATATGCCAGCTATACCACTTTGGTACAATGGTCTCTGGTTCCAAGCATCAAATGCAGCATGGGAGAATTGGCCAACAGAACATGACCCATATGCTTATCCAGTTACTTGGGGTGGCAGATGGCAAACAGGTGGGACAATGATGTTGATGAAGATAAAACCGAAAGCTTCGCAATAATAAATGGGGGTATATAAATGTTACGGTATTTAATAAAGAAGTTGTACATTTACATTTTGACTTTCTTTTTTGCAGTAACTATTGACTGGCTAATCCCCAGGTTTATGCCTGGGGACCCCATTCTTGTATTAGTTTCAAGATTTTCGGGGCTACCAGAGTCAGCAAAAGTAATGTATGGGTATCTAATCAAAGCTTTTGGCTTAGATCTACCTTTATGGAAACAATACCTTAACTTTTGGATAGCATTGTTTAAAGGTGATTTAGGAATTAGCATTTATATGTATCCTAAACCGGTTCTAGATGTTATAGCACAAGCTATACCTTACACATTAGTAGTGTTATTGCCATCAATTTTACTAAGTTGGATAGTAGGGAACTATATAGGAGCAGTAGCAGCGAGACACAGAAGCTTAGATTCCAGAATGTTGCCAATTTTTTATATAATTACATCTATACCATACATGTGGTTAGGAATACTATTAGCATGGGCATTAGGAGTTGTTCTTGGGATTTTCCCTATTGCAGGAGCTTATAGTTTTAGTATGAGACCGAATTGGTCATGGCAATTTGTAGTGGACTTTTTAAGACATTGGATATTGCCTTTCTTGTCTCTCTTTATAGTGCAAATTGGTGGTTGGGCGATAGGTATGAGAAATTTGATAATATATGAACTTGAAGCCAATTATTCAAGATATTTAGAAGCTTTAGGAGCATCAGAAGGGCTTATTAGAAGATATGCCTTTAAAAATGCTATACTTCCACAGATTACAGGTTTAGCGTTGCAATTAGGTACAATCGTAGCAGGGTCCATAGCAACAGAAGTAGTATTTTCTTATCCAGGAATGGGATATATGTTATTGCAAGGTATATTAAATCAGGATTATTTTTTGGTACAAGGAGTCTTCTTGTTTATAATCATAGGGGTATTACTTGCGAATTTCTTAGTTGATATACTCTACATGATTGTTGATCCAAGAATTAGACTAGGACTTGGAGGAGAAAATGTATGAAAGAGTTTATATATTTTGCGTTTAAAAACACGAAATTTAAGATAGGCTTGACAATATTACTATTTTTTCTGATATTGGCTATAATTGGACCTTATATTTCTTACTATAAAGACCCATTGGAGTATGTCAGTATGAGCAATCTTCCTCCAAGCAGAGAAAACTGGTTAGGGACAACAACCTTTGGGCAAGATGTCTTTACCCAGTTTGTATACGGACTTAGGTCGACATTTTTTATTGGGTTATTTGGAGGAGGACTTGCCACAATAATAGGGCTTTTAATTGGTTTTATAGCAGGATACAAAGGCGGATTATTAGACGACCTTTTAATGATGTTGACGAACATATTAATAGTAATACCTACATTAGCTTTACTCATAATCATAGCAGCCTATTTACCCTATAGAGGAATAGGGATACAAAGCGTGATAATAGGTTTGACAGCATGGCCATGGACAGCAAGAGCTGTACGCGCCCAAACACTTTCTTTAAGGTCAAGAGAGTTTGTGAATTTAGCTAAAATAACAGCATTGAGACCATTAAAAATAGTTTTAGAAGAAATAGCGCCAAACATGATGTCTTATGTAGTAATGGTATTTATATTGCAGTTTGCAGGAGCAATACTGGCGGCAGTGGGATTGGATTTTATAGGATTGGGACCAACAAGGGGAATTTCATTAGGCTTAATGATGCAGTACTCAGTATTATGGAACGCAATCCAACTAGGAATGTGGTGGTGGTTTGTTCCTCCAGGGTTGGCAATCACAATGATAGTCAGTTCCTTATATTTTCTCAATATAGGTCTTGACGAAATATTTAATCCAAGGCTGAGGGAGGAGTGACCAATTTGATACAAATAGAAAGATTACGAATTTATTACAAAACATTGCATGGTGATGCCAAAGCATTAGATGATGTAACTTTTACAATAAATGACAAAGAAATATTGGGTATAGCTGGAGAATCAGGCTGTGGTAAGTCAACCCTGGGTAATTCATTGATACTTTTAAAGCCGCCAATGAAATATGTATCAGGAGAGGTAAAGATTAACGGAGAAAAATTGCCAATAGACAATAATACTGAAATGAGGAGGTATCGCTATAAAAAAATTTCTCTTATTCCCCAATATGCTATGGATGCTTTAAATCCCACCCGCAAAATAGGGGGGATAATAAGGGACTTAGTGGGACAACACAAAATAAAATATGAGGAAATAGAAAAAAGGCTACATGAGCGTTTAAACATGGTAAAACTTTCAAAAGACATTCTTAATATGTATCCCTTTGAACTATCAGGTGGGATGAAACAAAGGTTAGTATTGGTAATATCAACTTTATTAAATCCAGACCTTTTAATAGCAGACGAAGTCACATCAGCCCTTGATGTATCTTCTCAGAAAGCAGTCTCACTGATGTTTAAAGAGTTTAGAGATAGGGAGATAGTAAACTCAATAATATTTATTACCCATGATATAGCAGTCTTATATCAAATAGCGGATAGGATAGTTATAATGTATGCAGGGAAAGTGGCGGAAATTGGTCCGACAGAAGAAATAATAGCGAATCCTTTGCATCCCTATACAAAAGCTCTGATTAAATCATTGCCTAATGCAGGAATACGTCATACAAAAGAAAAATTAGAGGGTATCCCTGGTCATCCTCCCAATCTCATAAATCCTCCAGCAGGATGTAGATTTAGAGATAGATGTCCATTTGCAGATGAAAACTGTTTAGAAGAGCCACCACTTAAAGAAATCAATAAAGGCCGCCTTGTGGCTTGTTGGAAGGTGAAGGATTTATGATCAAAGCAAAGAATCTTACAAAGGTTTTTAATTCAGGGTTTTTGTTTAGTAAAAACACAATAACAGCAGTAGATGAAGTAAATTTTGAAATAGGCAGGGGAGAAATTTTAGCTTTAGTAGGTGAAAGTGGCAGTGGAAAGTCTACAATAGGTAAAATGATGTTAAAATTGCTAAAACCAAGTGGTGGCCAAATTTTACTTGAGGACAAAGATATCTTTAGCATATCAAATAACAAAGAGTTTTACTCAAAAGTTCAAGGAATTTTTCAAGACCCATATTCCTCTTTTAATCCTATATTTAAAGTAAATAGAATATTTAAATTAGTAAGACAATCCTTTAAAAAAGAAGTGCCTGCATCAGAATGGAATGATAGAGTAGAAAATGTATTAAAGAAAATGGGACTGAATGCTGGAGATGTGTTAAACAAGTATATACACCAATTGAGTGGAGGACAGCTTCAAAGATTATTAATAGCAAGGGCGCTACTGATGGATGTAGAGGTGTTAGTAGCAGATGAAATTACCAGTATGTTAGATGCTTCAACTCGTGTAGATGTTTTAGAAGCATTGCTTAGCTTAAAAGAAATAGGAGCTGCTATAATGTTTATTACCCATGACCTTTCGCAGGCGTATTATATAAGCGATAAGATAGTGGTTTTGTATAGAGGGTCAGTTGTAGAGATGGGCTCAATAGAAAAAGTCTTTTCTAATCCCAGACATCCTTATACACAGATGCTATTAGACTCAATACCACAATTAGACAGAAAATGGGAAACTGACAGAATTGATATTGAAGATTCGGACAAAAAGCAGGCTATATGGAAAGAGGGATTATGCAAATATGTAGATAGATGTCCAATAGCAGATACAGGTTGCTTTAAACCTACACTTAAATTAGTAGAGGAAGACCACTATGTTGCTTGTGCGAAGCTGTGAATTAAAATTTAAAATTTGCTGCTGTAAAATGGAACGAAAGGAGCACTACCAAAAATGAATAAGGTGAAAATTATAGGGGAGTCACTTAAAAATATGCCTTGGGAGGATAAACCTCAAAATTATGAAGGGGTTGTTTGGCGGCATTCAAATAATCCTATAATTAATTGGAATCCTACTAAAAAGACTGCTAGAATTTTTAACAGTGCTGTTATACCATTTGAAGGGAAATTTGTAGGTATTTTTAGAGCTGATCATAAGGATGGTAAACCTCAACTTCATGTAGGTTGGAGCGAAGATGGCTTAAAATGGGAAATTGAAGATGAAGAAATACATTGGATAGATGAAGAGGGACACCCATATCAGCCTAATTATGCCTATGACCCTAGATTAGTGAAAATTGATGATACTTATTACATTATTTGGTGTACAGATTTTAGTGGTGCTGCTCTTGGATTGGGAATGACAAAAGACTTTAAAAAATTTATACGACTAGAAAATCCATTTTTGCCTTTTAATCGAAATGGAGTTTTGTTTCCTAGAAAAATTAACGGCAAGTATCTTTTACTAAGTAGACCCAGTGATAATGGACACACACCTTTTGGAGACATTTTTATAAGTGAAAGTTCGGACCTTGTATATTGGGGTAGGCACAGAAAGGTAATGTCAAGAGGCGGTTCAGGCTGGTGGCAATCAGTCAAAATCGGTGCAGGACCTATACCAATTGAAACAACAGAAGGATGGTTGTTGTTCTACCATGGTGTGACAGGAACATGCAATGGTTTTGTGTATTCAATGGGAGCAGCAATATTAGACAAAGATAATCCCGCTAAAGTTCTATATAGAAGTAAAAATTATTTATTGACACCAGAAATGGATTATGAAACCAAAGGCTTTGTTCCCAATGTTGTATTTCCTTGCGCTACAGTACAGGATGCTGAAACAGGAAGAATAGCTATATATTATGGTGCTGCAGACACTTATGTAGCTGTTGCATACACACAAGTGAATGAACTAGTTGAGTATATAAAAGAGAATTCTGACTTAGTAGAAGGAGATGATAGAGAATACAAATAAAAATAATCACATATAGAATATGGCAAGGAAATCGGCAAACCTGTAATTATAGAAAAATTTGGGATTTTAGACAAAGAAAAGAGATACAATGTTTACAAAGAGTGGCTTGATACTATTTATAAAAATGATGGAGCCGGTTTTAATGTTTGGATGTTAGCAAGTTATCAAAATGGGAAAAGTTTGTATCCTGATTACGATGGGTTTATTGTATATAATGACGGTTCATCAGTTGCAGAATTATTAAAAGAATATGCAAGAAAAATGAACAATAAATAAATTTTTATAAGTTTTGCAATTGAGTTTAGAGTAACTTTTCTAAGTTATTCATGGTAAGTAATATACTAAAAAATTAACAGGAATAAAGGGTGATTTAATTATGGAAAAACGTATTTCATTAAATGGAACATGGCATTTTAAAGAAGCATATTCTAGCGAGTGGTATGAAGGAGAAGTTCCAGGATGTGTCCAGCTAGATTTAATGAGACTTGGGGAAATAGATGATCCCTATTATCGAATGAATGAGGTAAAATTTCACAAATTAGAAGAGAAAGAATGGGTTTATAGAAAAGAATTTGACTTTGATGAAAAAGATAAAGATGAATTTGATGCAATAAAGCTAATTTTTGAGGGAATAGATACTTTTGCTGATATATATTTAAATGATATGCACTTGGGGAAAGCACAAAATATGTTTATGCTATATGAATTTGATGTTAAGGACATTATAAAGCATGGAAAAAACGTATTAGAAGTGCACTTTGATTCCATAACAAAAACTATAAAAGCTATGGAACAAACAAGTCCTGTAAATCTTGCCTGGTCAGGAGAAAGGGGGAGACCTTATGTAAGAAAGGCCCAATACTCTTTTGGCTGGGATTGGGGACCAAGGATAGTTCAAGTTGGTTTATGGAGAGGCGTATACTTGTCTTTAGTAAAATATGCAGAAATTAAAAATCCATATTTCTATACAGAAAAAATTGAACAAAACAAAGCTTATGTAGTATTAAGTGCAGAGATAGAAAAGTATATAAAGAAAGATCTTGAAGCTGAAATAGAGATAATACATAATGACACTTCATATGGGAAAAAGCGAGAAAAAGTTCAAAAGAACAAAATAAAAACCACAATGCTTATAAAAAATCCTAAATTGTGGTATCCAAATGGAATTGGAGAACAGCCACTTTATGATATAAGAATAAGACTTTTAGCGGGTGAAGAAATAATAGATGAGAGAAACTTTAGAAGTGGAATAAGAACTGTGAAGTTGATAAGAGAAAAGGATGAGGAAGGAGAAACTTTTATCTTTGAAATTAATGGAATAAAAGTTTTTGCAAAGGGAGCCAATTGGATACCAGCTGACAACCTATTACCCAGATTAACCAAGGAAGATTATTATGAATATATAAGACTTGCAAAAGATGCAAATATGAACATGTTAAGAATATGGGGAGGAGGGATATATGAAGATCCAGCATTTTATGATGCCTGTGATGAAATGGGCATAATGGTATGGCAGGATTTTATGTATGCCTGTGCTCAATACCCTGACCAATTTGAATGGTTTCAAGAATTGGCAAAAGAAGAAGCAGAAAAAGTCATATTAACTCTTAGAAATCATCCTTCAATTGTGTTGTGGTGTGGGAACAATGAAAACAATTGGGGATTTCATTCCTGGTGGAATAATAAAGATCCAAAATATTTGGGCAATTACATTTATAAAGAAATATTGCCTAAAGTGTGTGCCAGATTAGATCCATCGAGGCCTTATTGGGTATCAAGTCCTTATGGAGGAGAAGATCCAAATAGTGAATCAGAAGGAGATAGACATCAATGGAATGTATGGAGCGGATGGGTAGATTATGAAGAGTATACAAGAGATAGAGGAAGATTTTTAAGCGAATTTGGATTCCAATCAATGCCAGATTGGAAAACAGTGCTCTCCTATACAGCTCCTGAAGATAGAACAATACTGAGTCCAGTTGTGATTTCTCACAACAAAATGGTAGAAGGAATGGAAAGATTAATAAGATTTATGGTAGGACACTTAGGATTTCCTAAAGACCTTAAAAGCTTTGTTTACTTAAGTCAATTTAACCAAGCAGAGGCTATAAAGACAGGGGTAGAACATTGGAGGTCAAGAAAATTTAAGACAGGAGGGACACTGTACTGGCAGTTTAACGACTGTTGGCCTGTAGCAAGCTGGTCTTGTATTGATTATTACAAGAGGAAAAAAGCATTGTATCACTATTCAAAGAAATTTTATGCAGAGATTTTACCATATATAAAAAAAGAAGATGGGGGTATCACAATTTATGGAATAAGTGATTTAACTTGTGATGAAGAAGTAGATGTAGCTATAAAAGTTTTTAAACTAAACGGTGAAAAAATTGCAGAGAAACATTTAAAAACGAAATTAATAGCAAATGACGTTACAAAAATAGCTCATTACCAAATTGAGGAATTAAATATTGGATATCGTGCAAAGGAGATGCCCATAGCGATACCTGGCTGTACATTACCAATAGAGGAAAATGGAGAATTATTAAACAGCGTAATATATTTAGAAATAATCGCTAATAGGAAGACTTATGAGAATTATAAAGTATTTGATAGGTTTAGAAACTTGAACCTATTACAGCCAAGGATTTCTTATGAAATAGCGGAGAAAAAAATAGTTTTAGAAACAGATATTCCAGCATTTGGAGTTTTTATAGAGACTGATAATGATGTAGAGTTATCGGACAATTGTTTGAATATGATGCCAAACAAAAAATATGAAATAAAATGTTCACAAAATCCAGAGAATGTAAAGGTATTTGACATTACTCAATTAATAGCGAATATTTGAAGTAAATAAAATCCTTCACCAATTACCATTAGAGATAGGAGTGATAATATTGATAAAATTTCCAAAAGACTTTGTTTGGGGTGTAGCTACATCATCGTACCAAATTGAAGGAGCTGTGAATGAAGATGGAAGAACTCCTTCTATATGGGACACATTTTCAAAAACAGAAGGAAAAACATATCAAGGTCATACAGGAGATGTAGCTTGTGACCATTATCACCGTTATAAAGAAGATGTAGAGATAATGAAAGAAATAGGAGTAAAAGCTTATAGATTTTCAATAGCGTGGCCAAGAATTTTTCCAGAAGAAGGAAAATACAATTCAAAAGGGATAGACTTTTACAAGAGATTAGTAGACGAATTACTAAAGAAGGATATAATGCCAGTTGTAACAATTTACCATTGGGATTTACCCCAATGGGCGTACGAGAAAGGAGGGGGTTGGCTAAATAGGGACAGTGTAAAATGGTTTGCAGAATATGCAACAAAGCTATATGAAGAATTAGGGGATGTAATACCCTTATGGATAACCCATAACGAACCGTGGTGTGCATCAATATTAAGCTATGGGATAGGAGAACATGCGCCAGGACACAAAGATTACAGAGAAGCACTAATAGCAGCTCATCATATACTACTTTCCCATGGAGAAGCAGTAAAAGCCTTTAGAGAGATGAATATAAAAGGGAGTGAGGTTGGTATAACACTAAACTTAACCCCTGTATATCCTGCCAGCGAAAAAGAAGAAGACAAATTAGCAGCCCAATATGCTGACGGATTTTCTAACAGATGGTTTTTAGATCCAATATTCAAAGGCAATTATCCACAAGATATGATGGAATTATATAGTAAAATAATAGGAGAATTTGACTTTATAAAAGAAGGGGATTTAGAGACTATAAGTGTTCCGATAGATTTTCTTGGAGTCAATTATTATACAAGAAACATTATAAAATATAATGAAAATTCCATGTTAAAGGCAGAGAATGTGCCGGGTCCAGGAAAGAGGACAGAGATGGGATGGGAGATAAGCCCAGAGTCTTTGCATGACATTTTAAAGAGATTAGATAGAGAATATACAAAACTGCCCATATATATAACAGAAAATGGAGCAGCATGTAAAGACGAAGTAACAGAGGATGGACGAGTGCATGATTATGAAAGAATAGAATACATAAAAGAGCATTTAAAAGCGGCAGCAAAATTTATAGAAGAGGGAGGCAATTTAAAAGGATATTTTGTATGGTCGCTGATGGATAATTTTGAATGGGCCCATGGATATTCTAAAAGGTTTGGGATAGTTTATGTGGATTACAAAACACAAAAAAGGATATTAAAAGACAGTGCATTATGGTATAAAGGGGTAATACAGAGAAGTGTTATTGAAGAATAACAGTTAATGAAACAGGCTGTTAACAGAAAGTCTGTGTTAACAGCCTGTTTTAAGTTTTATCTTTTTTTCAAGGAGACAAGTCCCATTATTAAAAGCGAGACGAGAACTATACTTCCACCGGGGGATAAGTTTAAGTAAAAGGATATAGCTATTCCCGAAAATACAGATATAAAGGAAAAGAGTATTGCATAAAATATTGTCTGCTTAAAGTTTTGCGCGATTCTTAAACTTGCGGCAGCCGGTATTACCATTAGTGAAGATACTAAGAGTGCACCTACAATTCTCATGGCGAGGGCAACAGTTAAAGCTACCAGTATTGTAAAGAAGAAATTGATATAGCCTACGGGTATCCCTGAAATTTTTGCAGCTTCTTCATCGAAGGTGATGTACAATAATTCTTTGTACAGCAAAACGATTGAAGCCACTACAATGATACCGAGAGTTAAAATCAAAAAAACCTCAGTGTTTGTTACAGACACAATACTTCCAAACAGATAATTCATTATGTTGGCTGCGCCGCCACGAGATAAGCTTAAAAGGATTATGGCAATTGCCATTCCTGCAGACATTACTATGGCTATTGATATTTCTGAATACCTGAAATATGTCTTCCTCAGTCTTTCTATTCCAAAAGAAGCTAAAAGCACTACAATTATGGAACCTAATGTAGGATTTATTCCAAGTAAAATACCTGCTGCTACTCCTGCTAAAGCAACGTGAGAAAGAGTGTCTCCTATTTGTGAGAGCCGTCTTAGGACAAGAAAGCTACCTGTTAAAGGTGCAATTATTGAAATAATGCTTCCAGCTATAAATGCCCTTCTCATAAATTCATATGAAAAAATATCAATCATTGTTAACACTCCCGTTGTGATGATGTTTAGTAATTTTTACTGGATAGCCATATAATTCAGCCAAATCTCCTTCATCGAGGTCGACGGCTTCACATTTTTCATTTATTTTACCTTCACTCATGCATATTATCCGTGATACTTTATCAGTAATTGCCCAAACGTCATGAGTTACCATTACTATAGTTATACCTTTTTCTTTGTTTAATTTTTCAAGGATAGCGTATAAAGCCTTTTCAGACTTTGCATCAATTCCTGTTGTAGGCTCGTCCAAAAAAAGTATTTCTGGTTTTACAACTAAAGAGCGAGCTATGAATACCCTTTGTAGTTGTCCTCCCGATAGTCTTCCTATTAAACTGTGCTTATAATCGAGCATGTCTACAATTCTTAAAGCTTCATATACTTCTTCCCAATCTTTTTTAGAAAGTTTTTTAAATATTCCTTTCTTTGCATACAATCCCATTGAAACTACTTCTTCTACACTGGCAGGAAAAGAGGCATTAAAGGAATAAGACTTTTGGGGTACATAACTTATAAAAGACCTATTTTTTATATTTGTAAGTTTTACTCCGTCGTACAAAACTTCACCAGAGGTGGGAATAAGGTTTCCTACCATAATGTTGACTAAAGTGCTTTTTCCGGACCCGTTGGGCCCGATGATTGCAACAAATTCTCCTTTATTTATTTTTAAAGAGACATTATTTAATACTTTTTTGGTATCATAAGCAAAACTGACATTTTTAAGTTCAACGAAGTTCATTTTCACCTACTCCAATGCTTTTTTTAAATTTTCAAGGTTTTGTTTCATTAAAGAGATATAATCTTCTTTTTTCTTTATATCTTCTTTAGTAAGCCCTTCGATTGTGCTAAGAGGTAAAACTTGTGCTCCAGTTTCTTTTGCAATAGTTTGTATAGGTTTTGGAGATGTTAAAGGTTCTGTGAAAATGTACTTTATATTTTCATTTTTTATAAGATTTATAATCTCTGTCATCCTTGCAGGACTTACTTCTGCCTCTTCATTCATTCCCACAAGTGCTTCTTGTTTTAGCCCATAGTCTCTTGCTAAGTAATCAAAAGCGCTGTGGTACACGATAAAGATTTTATGCTTTGTCTGGGAAAGAGCGTCAGTGTACTCTTTATCAAGAGCTTCTAATGTAGTTTTTAGATTTTGATAATTTTTCTCAAAATAGTCTTTGTAAGCAGGGAAACTTTTTTGCAATGCTTCATTTATGTTTTTGGTCATTATCAAGCTTTCTTTTGGAGAAAGCCATATGTGAGGATTTGTTATACTGCCTTCAACAATTGGAGTTACGCCTTTTGATACCTCATAAAAGGCTACATTTGGGGCGTTGGCTTTTATTTTGTCAATCCAAGAGTCCATTCCCAAGCCTAAGTAAAGGATAGTCTTTGCCTTTGTCATAGAAGCCACGTCTTTTGTGGTAGGTTCCCAATCGTGAGGTTCGACTCCTGGCGGTATTATAGTTTTTACTGTTATTTTGTCACCGCCAATTTTTGAGGCAAGGTCATAGATTGGGTAAAAAGATGCGTATATTACAGGCTTTGAAGATTCTTCTGTTTTTGTACTACAAGAGGTTATACCTACAATTACAGCTATTATAAGCAGTATGGCCATTAAAAATTTTTTCATAAATTTTACCTCCTAAAGTGAGTTTTATCAGCCCTGCAGTTTTTGCAATAACCGACAATTTCTATTTTGTGGTCTACAATTTCAAAGTCTTTTATTTGGTTTATCCAAAGCTCGAGAGGGCATATATCCAGTTCAAAGATTTGGCCGCAGTTTAAACATTTCATAGTATGATTGTGTATTTCTTTTCGCATTACATACATAATATTATTGCCAATTGTCGTTTCATTTAAAATATTTATATCTTTCAAAAGGCTCAAATTACGATAAACTGTATCAATACTTACTTGAGGAAAGACTTCTTTTACCTTTTCATAGATTTCTCTCACAGAAAGATAGCCCTGCTGATTTAACATGATATCCAGTATTAACTCCCTTTGAGGAGTTAATTTGTAGTTGTGCTCTTTTAATTTTTTTACTGCCTCTTGCTTTCGCATTTTAATCACAACCTTTTATTAAATAAGAATTTTTTCTTAATTAAGATAATATTACAATTTAGCAAAAAAGTCAATAGGAAATTTAGATAAATTTAAGCGAAATGTTAATTTTTACATATATTATTGAAATTTCAGAAAATGTTTTCTGAAGAAGTTACCGATTTAATGATTTCAACCTTAATCACTTCAGGGCATTGTGCGACTTGACATTAAGATGCAAATTCGTGAGATTGAAAAACAAATTTAAATTACTTTGTTTGAATAAATCGTGTATAATAGTAATGTAATAAAAATTTATAAAAATAGTGAGAGGGGAATGACAGTGAAAAATCCGTTAATTATTACATTGATTGTTTTAGCTGTAATAGCTGTATTAGTATTTGGGACAATTTATGGGATTTATAACCAGTTAGTGGCGTTGGATGAAAATGTCAATAGTAAATGGAGTCAGATTGATAATCAGCTTCAGAGAAGGGCAGATTTGATTCCTAATTTAGTAGAAACTGTTAAAGGATATGCAGCACATGAGAAAGAAATTTTTGATAGTGTAAATAAAGCAAGAGAAAAACTTTTAAGTGCTAATACTGTTGCTGAAAAAGCGGCTTCAAATGATGAGCTAAATACAGCGTTGGGAAGGCTTCTTGCTATTGCAGAAAATTATCCAAATTTAAAAGCAGATGCAAACTTCAGGCAGTTAAGCGACGAACTAGCAGGAACTGAAAACAGAATTGCTGTTGCGAGAATGGACTATAACAATGCTGTACAGGCTTATAACACCAAAATAAGGTCTTTTCCTGCTTCTATCATTGCTAATATGTTTGGCTTTAAAGAGAGAGAATATTTTAAAGCAGATGAAGCAGCAAAAACTGTGCCTAAAGTAGATTTTTCCAAGTAAGCATTCAATAAATTAAAATAGCCTTTGCGAAAATGGTTAATGTTTTACTTTGTCTCTGCTTTTTGTGGAGGTCATATTGCTAAAAGGTTGAAGCTGATGGGTACATTTTACTTGGTGTAGCTACAAGTTGCACTTCGCAGCGCTACCTTATGCTGCAATTATAAAGGTGTTTTATAAACTCTTCGAACAGATTCGACTTGAACTTATCTTTATGATAAATGATGCTAAACTTCCTTTTAAACCTTATATTTTCAATGTCAACTTTTAGGAGCCTACCGCCTCTTATTTCCTTTTTTACAGCCAGCCTGGATATGACTGAAACGCCTATATTGGCTTCAACGGCCTTTTTTATGGCCTCCGTATTATTAAGAACGTATTTTATTCTGTACTTCACGTTATTTCTCGCCATGGCCTCCTCAAAGACCTCCCTCGTTCCACTTCCCTTTTCTCGCATGATTATATCCTCATTTTCAATCTCTGCGGGACTGATGTTTTTTTTCTTTGCCCACCTGTGGCTTTTTGAACATACAAGATATAGCTCATCGTCTATATAGGGTGTTACAACAATGTCCCTTGAATGAACTGGACCTTCGACAATGCCAAGGTCTATAGAATTGTCAAGTATCAGCTTTTCTATCTCTGCTGTATTGCCAATTGTAAAATAGACGTCGATATTGAACTTTTTTCTGAACTCGCCAATTATCTCAGGGAGCAGGTAAATTCCCACCGTTGTACTGGTTCCTACTCTCAGTCTTCCCATTCTCATGTTCCTCACATCATCAAGAGTACACTCTGCTTCCTTGACAAGATTGAGTATTCGCTTTCCGTAGCTATACAGGATTTCTCCAGCATACGTGAGGCTAAGCTTCCTGCCTATCCTGTCAAAAAGTCTGACCTGGAGTTCTCCCTCCATCTGCGATATGGCCTGGCTGATGGCAGGCTGTGACATATAAAGTTTTTTTGCGGCAGCAGACATGCTCTTTAATTCGCAAACGGTTACGAAAATCTCTATATCCCTGAGGGTCACAACGATCACCTCATATAACCATAGAATTATCATTTTCATAATATCATAATACTTTACTAATGAAAAGATAAAAAACTCGGTGTTCTTAAGCTTTCTAAAGTCTTGTATGCTGTTGACCTTATATAAATTATTATTATCGTTGATATAACTATTTATTATTAGACTAAAATTTTTGTGAGTGTTATACTTATATCAAAGAAAGTTAATTATTTAACATGAAAATATATATTCATTCTTGGTTATGCTTTATTAAGCGTGGAAGGTTAATTATTTAATGAAGATATTATAAAGAATATTAAATGCCATATAAAGAGGAGGAAGAAGATGAGTTATTGTGTAAGCATTAAAAGGATGAATGAAATTTTAAAAGCATTGCAAAAAGAGTATAAGATATATGCTCCTGTGCGCTTTGAAAAACGGGGTCGTTATTCAGACACTGATTTGATTCGATATGCAGAAATTAACTCAATTGAGGATGTAGTCTACGATGAAAAATCAGATTTTTCACCAAAAGAAGTAATATATCCGATTACCCAGGCGCTATTCTACTTTACCGAATATGAATATATGGAAAGCAAGATAGATGACAAAAAGATTCTGATATTTGCACGTCCCTGTGATATAAATGGCTTTAGACGACTTGATACTATCTTTCTCAAAAATGGGGGAACAGAAGATATTTACTACAAGCGTTTACGGGAAAAAGTAAAGTTTATTTTAATGGAATGCAAAGAAGGAGGTTGGGATAGTTGCTTCTGCGTCTCAATGGGTTCCAATAAAACCGACGACTACAGTTTAGCAGTTAGGTTTAGCAATGATAACATATTGGTAGAAATAAAAGACGATGAATTTACCAATTTATTTGCCGATGAAAGAGAAGTAGAATTTACCCCTGAATTTGTTACCTCTAACCCGACAGAAGTTAACATCCCGGAAATTGATAGCCATGAATTATTAGAAAAAATTTACGATCTCGATATGTGGAAAAGTTATAATTCAAGATGTATAAGTTGTGGAGCCTGTACCGCTGTATGCATAACCTGCAGCTGTTTTACCACGTTAGATGTAACATACACTGAGAACGGAAAAGTCGGTGAGAGGAGAAGGGTTCAGGCCAGCTGTATGCACGAAGATTTCACGACAATGGCAGGTGGATTAAGTTTCAGAAAAACTGCGGGAGAGCGGATGAGATTCAGAACTCTGCATAAAATTTATGACTATAAACTTCGTTTTAAAGACGAACACATGTGTGTAGGATGCGGGCGATGTGATGAAAGATGTCCTGAACTAATATCTTTTCCTGCTACAATTAATCGCCTGTATGATGAAGTGGAAAAACTCAAAAAAGCGGAGACAACTAAAGAATAAGTAAACAGCATCAATTGAGGAGGTAAAGTAAATGAGTGAAAATATAATGCGTCCAACTCCCCATAAAATAATCGATATTATACGCGAAACAGGAAATGAATATACTTTCAGGATAGAAACCAATGCAAAGGTAAAACATGGACAATTCTTTCAGGTTTCTTTACCTAAGGTAGGAGAAGCTCCCATATCGGTAAGTGCGATGGGAGATGGCTGGGTAGAGCTCACCATACGGAAAGTGGGAAAGGTCACCAATGAAATATTTAATTTAAAACCCGGTGATAAGATATTTATGCGAGGCCCTTATGGTAATTCATTCCCTGTAGATGATTTTAAGGGTAAGGATCTAGTTGTCATCGCCGGTGGTACTGGGGTTTCTCCTGTCAGAAGCCTTTTGAAGTATTTTTATGAACATCCAGATGAAATACACTCTCTGTATTTCATTGCGGGATTTAAGGACGAAGAGAGTATACTGTTCAAAGAGGATTTAAATAATTTTAGAAGCAGGTTTAATACAATTTATACTCTTGATAAAGATAAGATAGAAGGCTTTTCTGCTTATGTTATGAACAACAAACCTGAGTACATTCATGGTGGACACCTTATTGACAGAGTGGGATATAACAAATTTAAAGAAATGATATTAAAAGATGTCAAACTAAACCCAGAAGCTATGGTAGCTGAAAGAGTATTATGGACAGAAACCGAATACAGGTCTAATTTTAATGTAAAACCCGTAACCCAACGTTAATGTTAAAGGAGAAACAGTAAGGAATATACGCCATACTATTTGTACACAGTTAGATATAAACATAAATAATATCCATCTTTTGAATAATCTAAAGTCTATGGGCTACTACCATTGTAGTATGCCCTTTATTAACACCTTCAGTACTTTTGTAGCTGTTTTTTCGGGACTGAATCTGAAAACGGAAGCGGTTTTATTAAGCAGAGGAGTATCAGTTATGGATGATAAAGCTGATTTATTAAAAAGAAGTTTTTTATAACTTGAAGTGGTTTCTAGAATAAGGCAGGTGAATAAGATTGATGAAGGAAATTGTAGATTCTCATGTACATGTTTCATTACTTCCCTTCGAAGGATGGGAGAGCATGGCATTGGCCGGAGTAAAGAAAATTATTGGCTGTTCCCTATTTTTTGGGGCAAAACATGCAGAAACACTCTTTGATCATTTCCATCAGATGTTAACTCTTTCTATGAGTAATGCTGCTAAAAATGGTATTAAACTTTATGTTACCATTGGCATTCATCCCATGGGAATACCCGACGACTGGTCCAGGGTAATCGATGCTCTTCCATCCTACCTTAAAATGAGTGGTGTCATTGGTCTTGGTGAGATCGGGTTGCATGAGGGAAACAAGCGGGAAGAGGAGGTTCTCCGCGAGCAATTGAAGATTGCTAAGGAATACAGGGTTCCAGTAATTATTCATACTCCGCCACAGAATAGAGTGGAAATTACCGAAAAAATAATTGAGATTGCTACTAATGTAGGAATGGAACCCGGAAAAATGATAATAGACCATGCTAATTTAGATATTATTGACTTAATCGAAGACTTTGGGGCTGTGCCTGGCCTTACAATTCACCAGGAGGGGTTTACTTCTCAACTATTGCTTAATCATCTGGAACGTTACCAACGTGGTGTACTAAATAGCGATTACAGCAATCTAAAACCTAATGATCCACTGAGCGTACCCAAAACTGTACGGTATCTAGAATTGAACGGAGCTTCCCCGGAAGTCATTGCTCGAATTGCTAGATACAATGCTGAAAAAGTTTTTGGCATATAAACGCTCAGTAATATGATTTATTACTAAGTCATAGTATTTAAAAATCAACTACTTAGTAGTAAATCAATAATGAAGGAGAGAAAAGTATGCCAGTAAACAATGACCAAGAGGAATTTCTTGATTTAACTATCCTTGCCTACCTCAAAAAGCTTGGTCCAGAATATGCAAAGTTTCTGGCGAGGCGCTTAGGTTTATCTTTGGAAGAAAGCAGAAAGCGACTTCAAAGTTTGGAAGAGAGAGGGCTAATCAAGCGTGTGGAAAGAAGAATAGTAAAATATTACCACCGACAACGAAAAAGTGTTAAGCATCGCAATCACACATATTATGAGCTCACCAGAGAAGGAGAACTTTTTCTAAGGCAGGCTAGGAAGAAAATTGATATTAATTTGGACATCAAATATCCTAACAGGTGAAATAAATCAAAAGGCGTTAAAATAATCTGGTTTCGCAATAAATAACCTAGAAGGGTCATATATGGAGGAGGATTTTAAAGTGAAATATGTTGATATAGAAAAGATTAAAAAAGACTTTCCCATATTAAATGTTAAACCTCATGGGAAAAAGCTTATTTATCTTGACAATGCTGCTACAACTCAAAAGCCAATTAGCGTTATAAAAGCTATGGATAAATATTATGAAGAG
>NZ_JAFCAC010000105.1:0-2223 GCF_018588165.1 Thermoanaerobacter sp. CM-CNRG TB177 | reverse complement strand
ATTGGCAAAATGGTCATATTCGTCTATTATTAGATAAATCTTTTTACCTACTTTTTTTACTTCATTTATTATCGTCATTATAACCGCGTTTATATCAGTTATTTGGTCAATTTTCTTCCTTATTCCTTCCGTATTTTCTAATATACCTTCGTACCTGTTTAATAAGGCATTTATTGAATTTTTCACACTTAACAAAAAGGACTCTTTTAGTTGGTCTTTGTTGTCGGTGTTTAGGCCTGAAAAATTCAGCTTGAGTATCATATAACTGTTCTTTAGCCTTGTTGGCTTCTTCCCTATATATAAGTCGCCAAATAGTTTCTCAAAGTCTTTCTCATTGTTTATGTCATAGTAGTTCTCCAATGTGGAAAGAAATAGACTTTTCCCAAACCTCCTTGGTCTTATGAAAAACAGGTATTTGCTGTTTAGGTTCTCTATCTTCTCTATATACATCGTCTTGTCTACATACAAATATCCTTCTTCTCTCATCGCTCTGAAATTGGACATGCCATAGGGTATTTTCTTCATCTTTACCACTCCTAATTTTCCTTATTCTTTAAAGTGAACTACATCGCCAATGAATTGGCAAGCCTCGTGCTCTCGACACCTGCCCGTATCTTTATATTTTAATGAACAATCCAGCAATATAAAAATATACCACTAAAGCCATGGCGTCTACGATGGTGGTTATGAGGGGACTGGCCATAATGGCGGGGTCAATTTTAGCCATTTTTGCTAAAAGCGGCAATAAGCCGCCGACTATCTTGGCCATAATCACTGTTACCACCAGTGTAAGACTGACCACCAGAGCAATGGTAGTGCTCACCTGCTCAATAACAACAAGCCGTAAGAAGTTCAAGCCAGCAAGAGAAAGGCCAACAATAATGCTCACCATAAACTCTTTTGCAACTACTCTAAAAACATCCCGTGTTTTAATTTCGTCCAGCGCCAGGCCTCGAATTACCATTGTCGATGACTGGGAACCTGCATTTCCTCCTGTATCCATTAGCATAGGTATAAAGGCGGCCAGGATTACCACATCATGGAGAAAGTCTTCAAACTTTTGTATGATCCGGCCGGTGAATGTGGCCGAAATCATCAAGGCCATAAGCCAAAACAGCCTGTTTTTGGCCATGGTAAAGGGGCTCTGACTTATATAAGATTCTTCAGTAGGACTTATTCCACCCATTCGTTGAATATCTTCGGTGTTTTCCGCTTCCAGAACGTCCATCACGTCGTCTATGGTTATAATGCCAACCAGACGGTTTTCCTGGTCTACTACAGGCATGCTTAATAGGTCGTATTTTTTAAACAGTGATGACACGAATTCCTGGTCATCGTAGGTTTTTACAGCTATAACCTGTTTGTCCATCAGGTCTTCGATCCTGGTGCCAGGGTCTGCCATCACCAGGTCTTTCAAGGAAACGACACCTAAAAGATGTCTTTCCTGGTCTATGACGTAACAGGTATAAATGGTCTCCTTTTTAGGAGCAGTATAGCGAATATGAGTAAGGGCTTGAGCCGCCGTCATATCGGCTTTCAGGTCTACAAATTCGATGGTCATGATACTGCCAGCGGAATCTTCGGGATAATTTAAAAACTGGTTAATAAGCCTTCGTTCGCTTTCCGGCGTCCGTTGGAGTATTTTTTTTACTACATTGGCGGGCATTTCTTCCAGAAAGTCTATCTTATCATCGAAAAAGAGATCTTCTACCAGGCTTTTCAATTCGTCTTCTTCGATCATCCGCGAAAAGGCTACTCTTATTTTATCCGACAGATATGAAAATACTTCTGCAGCCCTATCCTTAGGCAGCAGTCTGAAAGCCAGCAGGCTGTTTTTAGCATCCAGATGGTTCAAAATTTCCGCTACGTCCTGTACCGGAATTCTCGACATTTCTTCTTTTAAGACTAGGAAGTTTCTTTCCTGTAACCATTGGCGAAAAAGCTCTTTCATTTTTTCGATATGCACAATAATACCCCCTCTAGTTAAGAAGCGCCTCCGGCGATGTGGGGTGCCGACAGACTACCCCCGTTTTTATGTGGAATAAGGCATCGTTTGTTTATTCAATTACTTGGTACTCATCTTTTCCTATGAATATAAGTAGCGCTTGCTTTACGTCTTCTCTCTCTTTAAGCCCTCTGCTTTCTCTATACTTCTTGAGCTGCTTTATTCCTTCTTCTTTTATCTTGTCTACTTTGTCTTTTTCACTCTTCTTTACATACTTT
>NZ_JAFCAC010000104.1:0-28630 GCF_018588165.1 Thermoanaerobacter sp. CM-CNRG TB177 | reverse complement strand
CCTTGTAATGTAACTTTTTTACTCTAATATTTATCTCATTTTGCAATCACCTATTTATAAACTTTAACTATTTGTCCTTCAGATATGCCCTCTAATTCTTTTTCGATGTAAACATATCCAAAGGATTTTGCAAAACGAGATATAAGTCCTGATTCATAATAAGTGGGATACGCAATTAATTTTCCTTCCACTTCTTTTATACTAACAGGTAAAAATTCTGCTCTACCCTCAGCCTTATGATAGTTTACGGCAAACCTGCACTCAACCGGATATTCTTCTCTTTCAAAATTCCTTATCCTGTCCAAATAGTGAATAACAAGGGTTTTAAATATTACCGCACAGGCCAGTGGATGCCCTGGAAGTCCAAATATGAATTTATCACCTACTTTTCCAACAATCGTAGGTTTCCCAGGTCGTATAGCAACTCCATGAATAAAAATATTCGAATTTTCAAATGAACTTATAACCCTGAGAGTTTCATCTTTGTTGCCGGCTGAACTGCCACCCGACATCAAAACCAAATCGCATTCACTTATTGCCGCTTGCAATTTCTCTCTTAATTTTTCATAATCATCTTTAACAATGCCGTATGGAATAGGCTCTGCTCCTTCTTCAAGACACAGAGAGTATAACAGATAGCTATTTATGTCCCTGACCTGTCCTTTATTAATTTTCTCCTTAGGGTCCACTATCTCATCGCCTGTGGAAATAATTCCAACCTTTACTTTTTTATAAACCTCCACCTCTAATATTCCAAGACTTGATAAAACCCCTATTTCGTAGGGTCTCAATTTTGTGCCTTTTTTTAAAATGAGTTCACCTTTTTTTACATCTTCTCCAATTTCAATTATGTTTTGAAAGGGCGCAGCTGGTTTATTGACTAAAATAGTTTCATTATCAAGTTTTTCTGTGTATTCAATCATAACAACAGTATCGGCACTTTTAGGAAGCATACCCCCTGTTGGAACATACATGCACTCTCCTGGCATTATATCCAGGGTTGGTTCCGTTCCTATCTTGACTTCTCCAACAAGCTTTAAAATTGCAGGTAAACTCTCACTCGCTCCAAAAACATCACTCGAAATCACAGCATATCCATCAACGGTTGATTTTCTAAAATCGGGAACATTTTCCGGTGCATATATGTCTTCTGCTAAAATTCTTCCTAACGAATTTAAAATACTTATTTTCTCTATGCCAGGTTTAAAACTAATATTTTTTTCTATTATCTCCTTTGCCTCTTTTACTGTAACAAGTTTTAAAAGTTCCATTTTAATCGTCCTTTCTTGCACATTCTGAAGCTTCACCCTTTAAAATCTCAATTCCATGCTTAAGAGCAGGTAAAACAACATTTAAGTTTTCAACAGCCCCCTTAGGGCTTCCTGGAAGATTTATGATTAAAGTGCTCTTTCTAATTCCTGCAACAGCGCGGGATAGCATAGCATGTGGAGTTATTTCTAAAGACTTTGCCCTCATTGCTTCTGGAATTCCAGGAACCAATTTCTCAACCACAGCCATCGTTGCTTCTGGTGTTACGTCCCTCTTTGAAAATCCAGTTCCTCCATTTGTCAAAACAAGGTCAACTTTTAATTCATCACAAAATCTTACTAGTTCACGTTTTATATCTTCTATTTCATCTGGAACGATTCTTATTTCTTCAATAGAATATATCGCTGGATCTAAAACTTCTTTTATAGCAGATGATGTTGTGTCAATTCTCTCTCCTCTAAAACCCTTGTCACTAACAGTCAAAATAGCAACTTTAATCATTAATTTATCATCCCCTTTCTTGCTTTCCCCCACTAATTTATTTTTTTATCCTGCCTTCATTTATAATAAAAGTATAGTAATTAGTATTCCTTCTACTTGAAATAAAAAACTTTTTTCGCAAACTGCTTAAATAAGTATGGTATAGAGTAGAGACATATTGAGCAACCTTTGTATCCCGAAAAACTTTACTCCGGAAAAATCTCACGCACGAGTGGAGATTGTATGCGCAAAGTTTGGGTTTTACCTTGTGCAACAATGTGCCCATCCAAAAGAACCAGCGTGCGCTCAGTAAGATCGAGAAGGTCACGAAAATCATGACTAATAAGAAGCAGTGAAACCTTGTTTTTTGCCAGAATCTCCCGAAGAAGGGCCTTTAGTGGACTCCGTGAAGTAGCATCCACTGCTGCAAAAGGTTCATCAAGGAACAAAATTTCCGGTTCCATAGCAAACGCCCTTGCTAGCTGAAGACGTGCAAGTTCTCCCCCAGAAAGTGTATGTATCCGCTGAAAAGCAAGCTTTTCTAAATCAAAACACTTAAGCCACTCATATGCCCGCTTGGTTGCTTCTCGGGCAGAAAGTCCTCGCATGCGCAGGGGAATACTCACGTTTTGCAAAACACTCCCTGTGAGCGTCGTCGGTTGTTGAAAGACGATAGACATCTTTCGGCGAACAGTCACTGAAGACCGCCCGTCTCCCATAAAGCCAAGAACTGTAAGCCTCCCAGAAGACGGTGGAATTAGTAAGGATAAGACTTTAAGGAGCGTACTTTTTCCTGAACCATTGGGACCCGCAAGTCCCAAACGTTCCCCTTGATGCAAAACGAGGCTTATGTTTCGCAGGATAAAGCGTTCATTGCGCCGTACACTAATATCTTCGGCTATAATAACCGGCGTTTGATTCTCTATATCCCGAAAATCGGTAGCTTTGCGTTCAAACATATAATTCATACTCCTCTACCTCCTTTCTTTAATCTAATTATTTCTTGTTTTTCCCGCTTCTACTTTAAGTTTTGTTGATACTGAAGATGGGTAATAAAGGCAGTAATAGAAAACGATAAGGCAAGAAGTACAAAACTTATCGCTAACGCGCGGTCAAACTCACCCTTAGATACTTCAAGAACAATAGCGGTGGTAAGCGTGCGGGTTTCCCCAGCGATGTTCCCTCCTACCATCATTGCTGCTCCTACCTCCGAAATTGCACGTCCAAAACCGGCAATGATTGCTGTTAAAACTGAGCTACGAATTTCCCGAAGTAAAAGCCACATATATTGAAGAGGGTTCAACCCTAAAGAAAGAAAAAAATCGTGTAATTTAGCTTTTTTATCCGACGCAGCTGCAGCTACCAAAGCTATAATAATAGGCACGGTAAGAATTACTTCAGCAATGATGATGGCAGTAGGAGTATAAATCAGCTTTAGTCCTCCTAAAGGGCCGGTACGCCATAGCACAATAGCTACCCAAAGCCCCACAACTGTCGGTGGAAGTCCCATGCCGGTATTGGCTAAAGTCAGAAGAAAATCCCTGCCACGGAACGTGCTTACTCCAAGTGCAATCCCAAGTGGAAGGCCAATGGCTGAACTTATCCCTATAGCCCACGCAGCAATCCTAAGAGAAAGAAGAGTAATTTCTCTGATTTCTGGATCCCCATGAAAAAGAAATTTGAATGCTCCTTTCAGGCCTTCCCAAATAAGTTCCACTTTTATTCAACTCCTTATTCTACTTCCCCTTTTTGGGCATTGGGGAAAAAGAGCGGCACTCCGTATTTGTCTACCCCAAATTTGCCAATAAGTTCCTGCGTTCTGGGCGAAATCATAAACTCCACAAAAGCTTTGGCTCCATCGCTGTTTATGTGTTTCCCAGGATGTTTCTCGGGGTTAACCTGCATGACGTGATAAATATTAAGAAGACCCTTATCTCCTTCTCGAACAATGGTAAGATCTAATTTATCGCGGTATGCAAGGTATGTTCCCCGATCAGTTAGTGTATACGCCCGTTTTTCGTTAGCAATAAGGAGCGTTTGTCCCATTCCTGTGCCGCTTTCTATATACCACGACTTTCCCTTGGGATCAATCCCTGCTGCTTTCCATAAACTCAATTCCTTTTTGTGTGTACCCGAATCATCACCCCTCGAAACAAACGGTACACCTTTTTCAGCAATCGCCTGAAAGGCTGCTTCTACTGAAACCGCATTCTTAACTTGCGCTGGATCCTCTGAAGGACCAACCACAATGAAATCATTGTGCATTACCAACTGATAGTTTATAACATCCTTGTTGTCCACAAGTTCTTTCTCTGCCGCAGGAGCATGTGTAAGAAGAACATCTGCTTCCCCCCTTTTTCCCATCTCCAAAGCCTGTCCTGTCCCCACGGCAACCACTTTTACTTTGTATCCTGTTTCTTTCTCAAAGATCGGTAAAAGGTAATCCAAAAGCCCACTATCCTGCGTGCTTGTTGTTGTCGCCAAAATTACATCTCGATTACCTGGGGAAATCTTCTCTGAAGTTTTAGAACCTGTACAACCGTTCAGAGAAAATAAACTAAACAACAAAATAGAATATAAAAGGATCATCAAAAACTTCTTTGATATTCTTGCCATGGTATTCATCCTCCATCATCACTATTAGTTTTTGTTTAAACCTTACCCATTAAAACTGGAAAGATTCCATTCTTTAGCTTTTACCATTGAAATTAGTCCCTAACAAAGGTACAAAAAAATGCCTTCCGGAGAAGGCACTGCATCGTTTTCGCAAAGCAAGGACACAATTACTTTACCTTACGCATTCTTGCTTTGCATAAATGCAAATGCATTGCCTCTCCTTTCCAACACGGGAGGCATTGATGTTTCCATCAATACCCTATCGGCCTTTATCTCATAGGGCTCTTCGCCCCTTAGACATAAAGGCTCGGAGAGTTATTCTCCTTACTTTAATAATTTTTTTATCTCGATTAATTAGCTTCGTCAAGCGATCTTAGATACATAATTTTTGTCCACCCCAACATTATTTATAGTAAGAACACCAGCATTGGTTAAAAAGACTAATAACACTTCACATTACTCTTCCTGTCATAAGATCCTTAAGTCTGTGGTAATTATCCTAAACTAATAATTTCAATTCATCTATGCGTTTATGGTGCATTATTCATAATTATTTCTTATAATTAACTCAACCTTCTCAATTTCGTGGTTTTTCATGTCAAGTGCATCGATCATACCAAGAACTGTTTTTGATATAAATTCCTGTACAAATGGATTCATAGGTACCGGGTGACCATTTATTCTCAGAAGAGCCCTTTTTGGCTGGCTCTTACAGTTTATATCATCTGCAGCTCCCTGGACCTTTGCCATTGCAAAGTCCCTGCATGATTCAAAACCACACTTTTTACAGTTAAGCCCCTGCAGCAAACAGTAACTTCTGTTCTTTATGACTTCAATGAGTTCATCCAATTCTTCCTCCTTAAGGGAGAATGGATCCACCTTTCTTATCGTGAATTCATTTTCAGTGGAAGTAGAAATGTTTGCATGGGGCATCTCTTTAAAACCCTCGATAACCAGGAAATCGAAATCCCCAAGAAGCTGGATAGTACCTACAAGTTCATCAAGCACCATTTTCCTACCAAGAAGAAAAAAGGTTTCTTCTCCACTACCGACTACAAGCTCTGCCCCTGCTTCTCTGTGTTTACCAGTGTCTTTATCTGCAAAATCAAAGCCTGTATGGGTGTGTTTCAGGGTGGCAACCCTGTACCCCTCATCCACTAATTTTCTAACAATTTTTGTTACAAGAGTGGTTTTACCTGTATCTTTTGTTCCTATAACACCTATTATCTTCAATTTTAATACCTCCTAGGGTATTGACAGTTTGTCAGATATGCTTCCTCCTTTAAGGGCTATCAAACCTTACAACATTTGATACCAAAAGATTTGAGAAAATTTGAGAAAAAAGAAAGATTCCCTCCCCTTGGAGTCGAAGTTGGTAGTTGTCGAATGTCAGGCACATTAAGCCTCCTGAAGTAGATGTCGATGAATGTCCTGTATGCAGCACTCCTCCTCTCTTTTTGCGCAGTTTCGGCAAAGACCTTGAGGACTACCAGAAGCTACAACGTAAAGTGTATAAACATAAGTGGGCACCTGAAAAGCCCTCTCCTAAAAAATCATCATACTTATCGTTGCCCTTTCTGCGACTATGCTCTAAATCTGTAGAAAGCCACTTTTACTATTATAAAACATTCTCGCAAGTTCAGGTTTCTCACAGCTCTTCTACAAGCATTTGAAACCTCATATTACCTTCGGAAACAAGCCACCTTTAGCCCTCGCCGCGGGAACCCGCTTGATGTACCTTTGCAGGATCACTCTTAGGACTTACAATAACAACATTCAGAAAAAATACCCACCCCAACTATTGACAAAGAACCTTCATAAAAAAACTCCTTTCGTTTTAGTATGCGAAAGGAGAATAGCAGCCTTCCTATTCTCCTTTCCAGGCGGGAGGCAGCACCGTTTCCAGCACTACCCTATCGGCCTATAATCCATAGCTCTTGCCTTAGGATTATAGACTCGGAGAATAAGTAATAAAATATTAAGTTTATTTCGTCCTTTCGTTACAATAGTACACCAATTTCAAAGAACTATAATCTCATATTCTTGCTCAAAGGTATTTATAAATAACACCTTACGTCTTAATACTTCTCCTCTTCCTATCAAAACTTTTAGTGCTTCACTAACTTGAATGGAAGCAACAAGAGCAGGAGTGAACGAAGGATTGCCAAGTTCTTTTTCAATTCCCTTCCTCATTTCTTTTTTATACAAAAACTTAAGCGTCTTATCGCCAGGAAAAACTGTAGTAACCTGCCCATACCAGCCCGCAATAGCACCATGAACAAATGGAATGCCAAGCTCCTCGCAGATATCCTGTAAAGTAAGCTTTCCCTCAATATTATCAAGAGCATCGATTACAATATCATGTCCTTTTATGATATCTTTTCCATTTTCAAAATTAAATTCATCTACAATAGCATTTACAAAAACTTCTGGGTTGACAAGTTTCATTCTTTCCACCGCCATTAATGCTTTACTTTTACCCAATGAATTCATATCACTTAAAATCTGGCGGTTTAAATTCGTTTCCTCAAAAACATCCTTATCAACTGCAGTTATATATCCTATACCTAATCTACCAAGCATTTCAATAGCATACCCACCCAATCCTCCACATCCCAATACACAAACCCTGAAGTCCTTTAGTTTTTCATTTTCTTCCTTAGATAGCATATTCATATTTCTGTCGTATCTTCCCATAAAGACACTCCTTTCCCTCAACCACCACCAACAGGTGGAAAAAGGGAAATCACATCTCCATCACTAAGAGGATCATCAAGCTTCCCATCAAGTCCATTTACTAAAAATATTGCTACATCCTTTTCTTTTATGTTAAGTTTGTTTATTATAAACCTTCCGGTAATTCCTTCAAAGTAATCAAAATTTACTTCCTTTTGTCTTCCTTCTCTAAAGGTTGCAAATAATTTTACTTTAATCAATATATCACCCCTTCAATTAAGGACATATAGCAAACCTTCTACTCCAAAGGCAATCTGCACATGAAGGTTTTATAGCATAACAGTCATATTCGGAAGTTCTAACGAAATCACACCCATCAACGAGATCGCAATCGAGGCACGAAGGATATCTATTATTATAAACTCTCGCTCTAAAATTTTTATATTCATTGCTTTCATAAATATCATCTAAGCTTTTTTCCAATATATTTCCAAATGAGTGTTTAAAAACCTTCTTTTTTCTTCCGAAAACATACTCAGTAGTAGTATGGGAAAACCTATAGCACGGATAAACATATCCATCAGAGCCAACAACTACTGCTTCTTCCTCAATAAAATTACAATATCGTTCCGTTTTTAGTTCAATATTCGGCAGAGTAAGATTTATGCCTTTTCTAAACGAATGTATTCTTAGTCTTTCAAATAAATCCTTTAAAAATTTATTTTCATACCTCGTATATAATATTTTATCTTTATAATCTTCAGTTTGAGGAATGACATTTGAAATAATAACTTGGTATGCACTTACCGTCTCTGCTATATCCAATACACTAAAAATATCTTCTATATTATCTTTTGATGCAACAAATTGAATTACAACGTGCGGATATTCTTTATTATTCTTTCTTTTTATCAAATATATATCCTTCAAGTTCTCTAAAACTTCTTTTAAATTAAATCCTCTAATATCTTTATATTTATCCTCAAGTCCATCAATAGAAACAACGATTTTATTTACATTATCAACAATAAGACTTTTTAACTTATCATCAAGAAGCGTTCCGTTAGTTGTAATTGTTAAATTAAAGCTTGAAAATAATGAGATAGCATCATATATAAGGGGTGAATACGTTGGTTCGCCAATGCCACCAAGGACGATTTCATTTAATTTTTTATTTACAACTTCACTATGTATCTTATATAGAACCTTTTTCTCCATATCCTTTGGTTTTTCAGCCCATGAGCGTCTATAACACATCTTGCAGTTTAAATTGCACTTATCTGTCAACTCAATGTATAATTTTTTGAAGCTCACATATTATCCTCCATGCTATTGATTTTTAATATATATACAAGGGCCCTAAAAGGCATTAGCCTTTTACGGGCCTTAATAATTTTTCAAATTCCCAATTTTTGTAAAGTTTCTTTCGTTGGATATCCATTATCGTCCCATCCTCTTACCTCATAATACTTTGGTAACAGTTCTGATAATTTATGAACATGTCCTTTAGATGGGCCTTCAGGAATAGGCTCTTCTAAAAGTCTCTTTGGCAGTTTATCCTCTTTTGGATCGATTCCTGCCTTCAAATTAAACAGCCTTTCTAATGTGTATATCCTTGAGCCTACCTCTAATAATGTTTCTGCAGTATAATCAGTTCCGCAAACTGCATTTACAAGGTCAACGTAATCTTGAGCACCAAGGGCAAAAGATGTAAATAGGCACAGTCCCAGCGAATCTATAACAGCAGTTAAATCTTGGAATGTTTTAACCCATTCAGCTTTTCCCTCAAGAGAAAATCTATCAAGCTTTTGAGGTATACCTAATATTTCAGGAGATATCATATATCCTCTTACATGACAACCACCTCTGTTAGAAGTCGCATATTCAAGTCCATGTCCTTGAGCTCCTCTTGGGTCGTAAGCGGGAAGTTCTTGTTTTTTAACTGACATCGAAAGTTCTGGCACACCATAGCTTTCGCAAAGTCTATATGAACCTTCTGCCATCTTATCTCCAAATCCTTCCCTTGCACCTATCTTTTTAACCCATCCAACAACAGCTTCTGCATCACCAAATTTTAAGGAATATCCATCTTTTTCTATTTCATCATCCTTTATATATCCCTTTTCATATAATTCCATAGCAGCTGCAATAGTAGCTCCAGTTGAAATAGTATCAAGACCATATTCATTGCACCAATAATTTGCTTCAGCTATAGCGTTTATATCATAAACCTCACAGTCTGCACCAAATGCCCAGAGAGTTTCGTATTCAGGACCTCCTACCTCACGGCCATCCTTTAATCTTATCCATCTTCCACAAGCTATTGGACACCCATAACAAGGATTCTTTCTCACAAGTATTTCCCTTGTCATAGTTTCTCCGCTTATTTTATCAGCATGTTCTGTATAGGCCCTTTGGAAATTAGCAACTGGAAAAATTCCGTGTTCATTGATTATATTGACAAGAACTGCCGTTCCATAAGTTGGTAGCCCTTCACCCGTAACTCCATTTTCGCGAAGCATCTTTGTTTTATTTCTAGCAACTTCTCTAACCTTCTCTTTATCGTATAATTTAATCCCTTTGGAACCCTTTACAACTATCGCCTTCACGTTCTTAGACCCCATAACAGCACCAACACCAGAACGTCCTGCTGCTCTATCATAGTCATTCATAACCGCTGCAATCCTAGAAAGCTTTTCACCCGCAGGTCCTATGCAAAGAACCTTTGATTTATCACCATATTCTTTTTTAAGTTCATCGGTTGTTTCAGAAACAAGCTTTCCCCATAGATGTGATGCATCTCTGATTTCAACTTTATCATCTTCAATTGCAACATAAACTGGGCTTTCTGCCTTTCCTTCAAAAATAATCATATCAAGCCCTGCTGCCTTTAATTCTGCACCAAAATATCCACCTGAATTTGAACATGCAATAGTTCCTGTTAACGGTGATTTAGTGATTACCATGTATCTTCCACCAGTTGGAACTGGTGTTCCTGTAAGTGGTCCTGTTGCAATTATTAACTTATTTTCTGGACTTAGGGGTTCAACATTTGGATCAACTTCATCCATAAATATCTTGCTTGCAAGCCCTCTTCCGCCTATGTATTTCTTTGCAAGTTCTAAATTAAGATCTTCAAATTTGAATTTCCTTTCTGTTAAGTTAACTCTCAATATCTTGCCGGCATACCCAAACACAAGAAACCACCCCCCTATTGAATTTTATTAGATATATTGATATATTGCGCAGCTGCTATTACCCTTTCAACAATATTAACTTTTTCATACCCGTTTCTTTTCCAAACAGTTCAGCCATCATGTACTTAAGGTTTCCACCTTTTGCTATTAAATGACCATGCCTTATGAGATATAGCATCCTTTACTGCTTTTTGAGCAGCTTTATTGACATCCTGTCCATGTAAATCTACTCCATATCCAAACTCCACTACATATCTTTTAATAAATATCATACTTTGTATTTTATCAGGAGGTACTTATTTTTTCAAAGTCCATTCTCCCTTATTTTTTATTCATTACAGGAATGCTCCCTCTATTATCTTTTATTTTCTCTTAATATCTTAGTTTTTCTTTAATTTTCTCATCACAACAAGAGCATCTCATGGCTTATATTACCATTTCTTACTTATCTAACCATTAAATGGGTAAGCTTAATAAACCTCATATCCTCCCTCTATATAATGAGTGAAAGCTCTGCTCCATCCCTTATCGCTTCTACTGCAGAAGCAACAGTTTTGCAGTCACCAATGAAATAATATCTGTTCTCATTTTTTAGTTCCTCAAATTCAGTATCAGGTAAATTTCCAACTGCTAAAACTACATCCTCCACTTTGACTACTTTATATGTGTCCTTGGAAGTATACATGAGTTTCCCCCCAGATATTTCTTTTATTAAAGCATTTGTGATTATATCAACTTTAAGTTCTTTTAATCTATTTAAAATCAGTTTTTTAACCATTGGGTATATCCCTTCGCCAACTTCTTCTTTCATTTCTAAAACTGTCACTTTTTTCCCTTTTTCAGCAAGGTATTCGGCTGTTTCAAGTCCAGTAAGGCCTCCACCAATTATTGCAATATCTCTTCCTTTTGGAATATTTCCCTCCAATACTTCAATAGCCATGTAGGGATTTATATCCGCATCCAAATTGATTTTAGCTGGCTTTGAGCCTGTAGCAATGACAATTTTATCATAAGGCATTTCTTTTATTTCCTGTAAACTTATTTTTTTATTTAAATGTACTTTGACATTGTATTTCTTTAAATCATTTTCCAGATATTCAATAACTTTTCCTATCTCTTGTTTATGAGGAGGCACTTTTGCTACATTTAGTTGTCCACCAAGTTTATTTTCTTTTTCAAACAAAGTAACGTTATGGCCTTTTTTTGCGAGATATTTGGCCGCAGACATGCCCGCTGGCCCGCCGCCAATTACAGCTATATTTAATGGTTTATCGGTCTTTACTTCAAATTCTTTTTCTCTTCCTACCTCTGGATTAATCATGCAAGAAACAGAAAGTCCTTTTTGAATGTATGCAATACACGCCTGATTGCAGTGAATGCAATACCTTATATCTTCTTCGTGTCCTTTTATCAATTTTTCCGCCAAATCCGGATCTCCTATGAAACCACGAGCTATCCCTATAAAATCAGCTATGCCATCCTCTAAAACTTTTTCCCAATCATAAACACTGCCGAGCTTATCAATCGCTATAACAGGTATAGTTACATTTTCTTTTATCCTCTTTACAATTCCAATCAAAGGCTTATCTCCAATTCCCATAGGAGAGATATGGTACTCCGATGTGGAAGATACACCTGAGGATATATCTAAAGCATCAGCACCATGGTATTCTAACAGTTTTGCGAATCTTACACTCTCTTCAATTGTAAAGCCTCTATCTGTAAAATCACTGCCATTAATCCTGCAAATTACCGTCATCTCCGGAATAGTTTTTTTAACTTCTCGCAATATATCAAGTGCAAACTTTGTCCTTCCTTCAAAATTTCCTCCGTATTCGTCAGTCCTTTTGTTTGTATCAGGAGATAAAAATTGATTTACAAACCATCCGTGAGCAAAATGCAACTCCACAGCATCAAAACCAGATTTTTCCGCCCTTATTGCTGCCTCTACAAAATTTTGTACAAAATCTTGAAGCTGCTCTTTTGTAAAATCTGAAGGTTTGTATTTTGGATTGTGCATTGCAAGTTGAATACCAGCTTTTGCACCGTTTTGACGTATGACTTCCGATAATCTTTTAAGGCCTTCTATTTTATCATCGTCATCTATTCCAATTTGATTTATGAAAAATTTTCCTAATTTGTTTACGTAACTCGCACCTACAATGACCAATGAAACACCTTTTGACCTTCTTTTATAATATTCCACTTCTCTTTCGCTTACAAAGCCTTCGTTTGATAAATTTGTAACAGTCGGTAACATAATTAGTCTGTTTTTTAACTTAATCTTTCCTATTTTACCTTCTTTCAATAGCATATTTATCACCTCTTTCATAATTAATATTGTACCTCTTGTATCATTATAAGTAAAATAGTATAATTTTATAATACCCATAAGTACAAACTTATGAGGTGATAATGTGAACTTACGCCAATTAAAAATTTTTTTAACTGTCTGCCAAGAAGGAAGTATGTCAAAAGCCGCCAAAAAACTTTGCATGACTCATCGTCCATAACATAAAATTATTTGAAAGAATAAATAAAAAACTCATTAACTTATGCAGGAAAAGTTTTAAAAGAATATGCTAAAAGAATCTCCTCATTATTAGATGAAGCTCTCGAGAAGATGAAGCAGTACTCGAGAGGTTTTTGAAACAATAGAGAATTTTGTTTACAATTTTAATTCTTGACATAGGTTGCCATAAATGTTATAATAATGTTAACTATAAAAATTCTAAGAGGTGAATTCTTATGAAAAAAATTGCTATCTTAATTGAGAATATGTATGAAGAGCCAGAACTACTATATCCATACTATAGGCTCAAAGAAGAGGGATATGAAGTACATTTAATAGGTCCAGAAAAAGACAAAGTATATACAGGAAAACATGGATATCCAATGAAAAGCACCCATGCTTCTAAAGATGTAAAAGCCGAAGATTACGATGCGGTAATAATCCCCGGCGGTTATTCACCTGATCATATGAGAAGATGTAATGACACTATTAATTTCGTCAAAGAAATGGACAAACTGCAAAAAACCATAGCAGCTATTTGCCATGGACCATGGATTATGGCTTCCGCCTGCAATTTAAAAGGAAAAAAAGTTACAAGCTTTTTCTCAATAAAAGATGATTTAATAAATGCAGGAGCCCAGTATGTAGATGAAGAAGTAGTTGTAGATGGAAATTTAATAACCTCCAGAACTCCTAACGATTTAGTAGCTTTTGTAAAAGCTATAATTGAAACGGTTAAATAATTATACTTTTTATTGCGAACCCCCTAATAAGTGACGGGGCTCGCAACTTATTATTTCACGATTAAATGTTATGAATCTATATACTTTTCAAGGTAGCGAAGGTCTTTTATTATAATCTTTTTTCCATCTATCTCAATTAAACCTTCTTTTTTTAACTTATTTAGTCCTTTTGTAACCGTTACTCTATCACATCCTATTAAATTGGCAATATTCTCATGGGTTAAAGGAATATCTATTATATAACCTTTTTTTATCTTCTTGCCTTGTTGATAGAATAATCTAATTAGAAAATCGCACAGTCTTCCCATTGAATCTTTGAAAATTAAATCGCTCATCTGCATAGTAACAATTCTAAATTTTCTGCTCATGCTATGAGCAATATATTTATACATATCAGGATTTGTTTCCAGAATAGAACTTAATTTATCTTCAAAAATAATAGATATTTCACTATCTTTTATAGCTTGACCTTCAATTAAATCAAATCCTCCTCCTAAATAGGAAAATTCTCCAAATATTTCCCCTGGTTGCAGCAAATAAAGAACTTTTATCTTTCCATTTTTATTTGAAATAAATTGCTTTATCAACCCTTTTGTTATTATGGCAATATATGGTTTGTTATAATTAATTGTTATAGTTTCATTTTTCAAAAAACTCTTTTTATATCCCTGTATAGCTATATTAAGGAAAAATTTTCTCATATCTTTCTGTCGATTTATATCAAACATTTCATTATATACCGAACTTATAGTCATCCCCTTTCAGCTCCCCACTTCTCTCCTGTTTGAAACAATAAAAATTGCACCAACAATTTTACTATTTTTACAATATGTTTAATTAAAAAAGTCAACCTTAAAATTTATTATACTATTTTCAAAATTATATTTCTATATTTTGATCTTTTATATCAAAAAAGCATGGAGCATAAAATCCCCATGCCTAAAATAGTTTCATCTATTTAGTAAAAATACCCTCCAATCACACGTTGCAATATAAATATGAGGCTCGTTTTTTATGTCCTTTTTATATACATAAATATCTACATATTCTTTCTTGCCATCCTCATAAAACACTTATCTTTTTTCTCTCAGATACATAATTTCATGATTATCTCCAAAATACAACTCTAATTCATCAATACTTGGCAAAACGCTGCCATCATCATAGAAAGTAATAATCTCTCCCCATATACAAATAATTTTTTTGTTTCTCCTAAATAACTGCTATCTACTTTTTTTTGCAATTACTTTTATAGCAGTTTCTATAGCTTTAACCATATCCCCTAAAGACATGGAAGGAGTATAAGGCTTATTCAAAACTTGCACTGGCAAATAAGGTATGTGAATAAAGCCTGCTTTAATATTTAATCCGTTTTTGTGAACATAATTGAGAATTCCATACATTAAATGATTGCACACAAACGTACCTGCTGTATTAGAAATTGATGCCGGTATATTTTCTTTTTTTATCTCTTCTACTATCTCTTTTATGGGAATAGTAGCAAAATAAGCTGGAGCACCTTCAGGGTCAATCGGGGTATCAATTGGTTGTTGCCCTATATTATCTGGAATTCTAGCATCATCAATATTAATCGCTATTCTTTCAACAGTTATATCATATCGCCCGCCAGCCTGTCCAATACTTAGAACTGCATCCGGCTTAACTTCCTTTATTTTTTCTATTACTTTCTCAACAGAAAGATAAAAAACAGTAGGAACCTGAATCTTAATTATCTCCGCACCTTCTATATTATCTTTCAAGTTTTTTAATACTTCATAAGAAGGGTTAATATTTTCCCCCCCAAAAGGATCAAAAGCTGTTACTAGTATTTTCATTATCATATCACCCTTTCATAAAAATATTAAAATGCCCAAAAATACATTAGTACTATGTGAATAATGAGCATGGCAATAGCTACAGGAACTTGATATTTTATAACTCCATATTTCTTATCTTCCATTTCCAATATTGCAGTCGGAACTATATTAAAATTCGCCGCCATTGGTGTCATTAAAGTTCCACAATATCCTGCTGTCATACCTAAAGCCGCTACTATCACCGGATTCCCTCCTTGAGCTATTACAAAAGGAATTCCAATTCCTGCTGTAATAACCGCAAATGCTGCAAAAGCATTGCCCATTATCATGGTAAATAAAGCCATTCCTAAGCAATAAGCAATTACCCCTAAAAGTATATTACCCTGAGGAATAATTGTCTTTATCCCACTTGCTATTACTTCACCTACACCTGCAACTGTAAAAACAGCTCCTAAAGCAGCAAGAAGTTGCGGTAAAATGCTTATAGGTCCTACTACTTCAAGCAATCTTCTACCATCATCAGCCATTTCTTTAACTTTCCCTTTTGTAATCACCAATGCTAAAATTGCTGCAACTACAGTTGATATCCAAAATGCAACAAGAGAACCAAGTTGTTTTGTCCATACTTGAGCAACAATAAATGTAACTATGCCAAGAGCCAAAGCTGGAACAAAAATTAGATTGCCAATTTTTTGTGACATTTGTTCTTTAAATTCTGAGGTTGATTCGTCAAATTTTCCAATTTTGACTAATCGAAATGCAGATAATAGAGTCAATACAATAACCATGTATCCTGTATATATATCAGGTATATAAATGTTTTTATTACCCCACAATAAGCCTATTCGACTAAATGTAAAATTATTCCTAATAACCCCCAAAATAAAGCAGTAGGGATTTTTGAAGGATGATTTTTTTCTTTTAGTGTAGCATACGCTGAGTAAAAAGAAACTATGCCCATCATAATGTATAGGATTTCAGTTAAAGAATCCTTAAGCATTCAATACTCCTCCTTCCTAAGCATTTTACCTATTTTCTTTTTTGGACCTCGTTCTTATCCTATACTTTTGGTCAAATTTTCTGTCATAATAGAAAAACTGCAAAGTACCAACTACCATTATTATTAACGCGATAGGTATTGACGCTTTTGCGATATCTAAAGCTTCTACGGTATAGTTTAATTCTTTTAATACACCAACAATTAACAAAACACCTCCTGCTGCAACAAAAGCATTCTGCCCAAAGAAATTACCATAGTTTTCTACTGCAGCTTCTAACCCCTTAATTGTTTCATGGTCTTCGCTTTTTATTTCGCCATATCTATTCATTGCTGCCCCTTCTGCCATAGGTAATATCAAAGGTCGTATAAATTGTACATGTCCGCCAAGCCTTAAGCCGAACATCGCTGCCAATGTCCTAAGTGCTAAATATAAAGAAGTTACTTTTCCCACTGTAGCTGCTTTTATCTTTCCTATTACATATGCAGCCCTTTCACGGAGACCATACCTTTCAAGTATTCCAATTACAGGCAATGAGATAATAAATATAGACATATATCTATTGTCTACAAAAGCTTTTCCTAAAATTTCTACAATTTTATGAAAAGGTACCCCTGCCACCAGGCCAGTCACAATACCAGCAATTAAAACCACTGCTAAAGTATCGAGCTTCAAGACAAATCCCACAATAATGATTAAAATACCAATTAACTTAATCATAAACTATCCCCCTTTAAAATGGATTTATTTTTTGTAATTATATCACAATACATAAATAAAACTGTGGCCACGGCTACAATTTTATAAATTTTTAGTCATAATTATTTATAAATCCTGCAAATCCTATTTTTACCATGACACTTATGCATAAACTTTTATATCTTTTTAGGCCATTACAACAATTTTGTAGTAAAAAAGAAAAGCACTTAGGCAAATGAACCCTAAGTGCTCCCATTTTTCAGTACTTTTTTGGTGGAGCCAAGGGTACTTGAACCCCCGACCTTGTGAATGCCATTTTTTATAAGGTTTAGACAATAAAAAAATTGCTATTATCTCTCATCTATCCTTACTTCCCTCTCACATAGGTTTTGTGCAATTTCATCTCTATGTGTTATCACTAAAGCTGTCCTATCTTTAAGATACTCCTTTAAAAAGCTTATGATTTCTTTTTTAGTCTCAATGTCCACTCCCTCAAGAGGTTCATCAAGAATAATAAAGTTTTTGTCGTGAGCTATAAGCCTTGCCAGTAAAATTCTCTCTTTTTCACCTTGAGAAACATTTGAAACATTTTCTTCAATTGTATAATCCAAATCAAAAGGAAGTTTCACTATTCTTAAAATCCCCTCTAACTCCTCCCTCCTGTAAAAGTCCTCCCCTAATTTTATATTTTCTTCAATTGTTGCCGGAAACAAAGTAGAATTCTGAGAAAGCACTGCAATCTGCTGATAGAGCCAGTCCTTAGAAATAAAGTTTATGTCCTTCCCATTTATGAGTATCTTACCTGATGTAGGCTTGATGTCTTTTAAAATAAGTGTAACAAGCGTGCTTTTCCCTTTACCAGAAGGTCCTAAAATGGCAATCCTTTCACCTTTTTTAATACTAAAAGAAAAATCTTTAAAAATATCTCTACCATTTACTGTATAGTTAACTTTGTCAAAAATGATTTCTTCAATTTCTCCTTCAGGTACAATTACCCCTTCTTCTTTTACCTCTAATTCCTTTAGAATATCAACTGCATTTAGGCTGTTTTTTATATTTAAAAGAATTGAATTTAAATATACGATTGGCCCTGTAATCATTGTACTGTACCCAATAAGCACTATTCCTGCACCTATTTGATAGCTTCCAATGTACACCTGATAAAGGCCCCATGTAAAGACCAATAGTTCATAAAAAATCCTTACAAAATCAAGCTCTATAAAAAAGTGAATAAAATCTCTAGCAAAAATTTTAGACGCCATTTTCCTTAATTCTTCTGTAAAAATATCATTTCTTTTTAACTCATAGGAAAAAGCATTCAATACATGTATCTCCTCTTTGTTTTTTATAGTGTCTTCTACGTTGCTCAGATACTCCATTTTCTTCTCTATCAATTCTTTATTGTGTTTCATAAAATATTCATTTCCATATTTATAGATGCAGATAGATATGAGGATAAGGACAACTGAGACAACTCCCACAATTTTATCTATAAAAAATATTATTACTGTTATTACAAAAAGCTTTATGAGATTAATAATTCCTGTCATAGCTTTAATGTCAAAAAGAGTAGAAACCTCTCTCGTCCTTTCCAAAACCGTGTCTGTATAATATTTTGACCCTTTTTCCGCAACTTTGGAAGGAGGAAGATTAAATATTTTTTTGATTGCAACTAAACAGAGGTTTTCGTGAATTTTAGCCTGCTGCCTGCTGTTTATAAAACTTGTATAAGACCTAAGTGTCAGAAGCAAAACAGTAAAGCCTAAGAGCATCATAAAAAGATGTAATGGAAAAATCCTTGTGCTTTCAACTGTATTTAAAATCTGCCCATAAAGTAATGGCAATATTAAAAGTCCTGTTTCAGATAGCAAATATACGGAAAAAACAGCAAAAAAGCTTATCAAAAGAGTTTTATTTATTGAACGAAACACCCATTTTATATTAGTCATACTGCATCTTCCTCTTCCATTATATATATTGTCCTGTCAGCAATTCTCAATAAACTCTTATCATGAGTAACTAAAATGCAGGTTTTGCCTTTTAGCAGTTCTTTTAGTGTATCAAGTATTTCTTCTTTTCTATCTTGGTCTACACCTACCAAAGGCTCATCAAGTAAAAGAATTTCCGGATCAAACAAAATCGTCCTTGCTAGTGACAATCTCGACCGTTCTCCTCCTGAAATAAGCTTTCCTGTCTGTCCTATTTGTGTATCAAACCCTTTTGGCAGTTTCTCAAACCACTCCAACAGTCCTGCCTTTTTCAAGGCTTCTACCAATTCTTCTTCAGAGGCATTTGGTTTTGCTATAAGCAAGTTTTCTCTAAGAGTGCGGTTAAATAATCGCCCTCCTTGAAATAACATGCCTATTTTAGGCTTCCCCTGTAAAAAAATCACTTCTCCCTTTTGAGGTTTTAAAAATCCCGTTATAATCTTTAAAACAGTCGATTTTCCTATCCCGCTCCTGCCAATTAAAGCAACTATCTCACCTTTTTTCACCTGCATACTAAAGTTTTTTAAAACAAGCTTTCCATCATAGCTAAAACTAACATTATTTAAAATCAATTCTTCAAAATTACCTGTGCCTTTATCTTCCATCTCTACTTCCGGTAATTCAATTGCCTCTTGTATTTTTTCTATATGAGGTGGAAAATTCTGAAGCCATTTCAAGTTTTCAACAATATAATTAGCTTTATCATAAGACATTGTAGAAAACGTTATTAGCATTACTGCTGTGCCAAAACTAAAGTCTCCCCTTACAAAAAACAGTAAAGACATACCTATAGCTGCAAGTTTCCCAAATTCATTAAAAAGGTTTATAGAATATCCATTTAGAAAATCTCTTAAGAGATAGTTTTTGATATTGTCAATATAAGAGCTGAAATCCTCTAAAAATTTCTTCTTCAAAAAAGACTCCCCTCTGTAGTGTATGAGGTCCTCTATCCCCTTTAAGTACGCATTTATATGGTCACTTGTTATCCTTAAATTCTCTTGCGCTCTGTCATAATGAGGAATTACATATTTTTCTCTCAATAAACTTATAAGGGTTACTGCAAAAAGAATAACAGTAACTATAATTAAAAGCGGTTTGCAGTAGACAAATAAAATTGCCAGTATAGCAATAAACACGATAAATTCTGCCGGAAGAGTGTAAAGAAAATCGCTGTAAAGCTGTGAGGCAAATCTCACATCATTTGAAAATATACTCGCCCAGTAACCTGCATCTTTTCTTATAAAAAATTTTAAATCCATCTTAAGTATAGAGGAAAAAAGCTTATCTAAAAGATTTTTAGTCATTTTTTCTTTTATGTATACATTCATCAAACTCCACAATCTTATTGATGCATACCCAAGTATCGTGAGAGCGATGTAAAAAAACACTTTTTCTTCAGGATAAACTCTTGTAGTAACTGCGTTTATAATATCTCTATACAAGAAAGGCAAAAGAACAAACAATAATGAATGAATTATTGAAATTATGGTGTAAGCAATATAATAAATTTTATCTTTTTTAGGAATTATCTCCCACAAAACTTTAAACTTTTTTATTGCTTCCATAATAAAACCCCTTTATTTAGTCTGTATTATAAATTAATTTAATCTGCTCTTTTATTAAATCTTCTACTATTGATTTGCATTTTTCATTTTTATAAATATTTTCTTCTTCTCCGTTTGCTATTTTTTTTCTCACATCTGGACATAGACCAGCACAGTATGTAATATATTTACATTTTAAGCATTGCCCATTGTTAGCATTTAGAAGTGACACTTTTTCCACGTAATCCAATCTATTTTTGTTTTGAGGTAATATTTCAAAATTATTTTCAATAAGCTCATCTAAAGTACAATAGCTAGAATCCTTGACAAAAACATAATTCCAACATTTGTATATATTCCCAAAAACATCAATAGTAAGATTACTAAGTACATCAGTTTCTGCATTACAATATGCTCTTACACCACCACTTTCAAGTGATGGGTTAATAAATCCTAATTTTACTGCTTTTTTCATAATAATTTTACGTTTGCTATAAAACTCCGAAAGTGAAAAAGAATCTCGATGCCCAAATACTCTTGCTAAATCAAGTGAAAGCAAACCTTTTCCTACAAACGTTTGAAATCTACTATATAATTCCTCTATTAATATCTCAATATAATCTATATTACCTTTATCAATATTTACTCTTACAACTGTATTTACTCCGTTTTTCAGAAGATTGTATATCCCATCTAAAATCTTTGAATAGGTCCCTTTTTTATTAGCAAGATATCTTCTCTTATCATGAATTATTTCGGGTCCATCAACAGTTATTTGTACATATTCTGTGTTTTGTTGCGATAATTTAGTAGCTATACTTTCGTCAATTAAAAAACCGTTAGTAACAATCACATTTTTATATCGTATATGATGTTCATTTCCTAATTTTATAAACTCATTATTTAATGTAAAGATTAAGGACCATTCAAGTGAAGGTTCACCACCATACCAAGTTACTTGAAGCGATTTTACTTTATAATTCATTATCATATGATTTAAATATTTTCTCAAATTATTACAGAATTTGCTTTTTATTTCATCATTAAGTTCAAATGACATCTTACTATCAGAAAAATTTTCGTAACAATATACACAAGAAAAATTACATTTATTAGTAACAGCAATATCTAACTTCAAATTATAAGAAACGTTATACTTAGAGAAAAGATACTTGTTTCGAATACTCAAGTACTCATCTATTGTGTCTTCAATTAAAAAACCATTGTCTGCTAGTACATTTTTTTCATCGGTTTCAATGACATCTGGATTATTTAGATAAAAAGCTTTTTTAAGTTTCTCGTAGTGTTCATCATCCAGCTCTATCAACGCAGAATTTATGGTATTTAACAAATAATGATGTTGGTTTACATCTAAAAAAGAGTAAAATTTTGTAAATTTCATTTTTCACACCCCTAAAGTCTATAAATTATGTCAGATAAACCTCTAATTTTGAGGTATATTAAACCTTACAATACTTGGTAGGGAAAAGATTATAGAGAAGGATTTGAGAAAAGAGAAAGCTTCTTGCTTCGTGTCAAAAGCAGTAATTATCAAAACCAAAACCCACAAAAAAGAAATCCTTGCTGTGCTCATAAGGCACATATTGGTTACTCTCTTATGAGCACAGCATTTTTTATTCAAGAATAGTTTGTATCTTTTATTTTAGTATATCTCAATACTTCTACATCCACCCAAATGGGAACAAGGTCCACAAAGTGGTGGAATTACCTTTAATCCATTTTGTTCTAACTTTGCTGGTGAAAGTACCTTCATTTATTTTTCACCTCCTTGCTTTTTGAAATAGACTTGTGCAAAATTCAAAAGCCTTCATTTAAGCGATTCTGGAGACATACTTTTTCCTATCACTCTTGAATTCTTTATCTTTTATGTAGAATTTCCCCTCATATTTGTCGAATTATTCTTTTATATACAACATAGAAATATTTTTAAGAAAGAAGAAAACCTACCTTTTTAGCTACTTTTGAATATACCCTAATTATTTAAATTTAAACTTGGATTCGGCAAGTGAATTTACGAAATGCCCAAATAGAGCCATTTGAGGGCTAAATTAAGTGAAAAATTTTTTACAAAAAATATATGGAGATTCCCCTTTTTCTGATAAAATTTAAGTGTCAAACAAAAACATTAACAGAAAGGAGAATCTCCATAATATGAGTTTAACACTTAATCTTCCAAAAGAAAAGGGGTTTTCAAAATATATTTTGCCAGCAACTTTTGACAATTTTACAGTATCAAACAATGTAACTTTCACCTATATCTAAGCATTTAAAGAAAAAATCGGCTTTAATAAAATTCTTTCAAGCATATTATCCTTTAAAAAAGCACCAAATGCTGTCTTTCAACCAGCCGAAATTATTGACTTTATGATTGATTCTGTAATTCAAGGGAATACTCGCTTTCTTCACATGGACCAACTAAGATATGATAATGCATACACAGAAATTAAAGGGCATAAAGTTCCCAGCGAAAAAGTATGCAGAGACTTAATTAAAGCTATGCCTGAAAGTTCTCTTGAAGAATTAAGACTTATTAACAAGACTTTGCTTTCCTTGCAATCTAAAGGAACGAAACGTGAAGTCATTATAAATTTTGACGATACAGTTTGTACTATATTTGGAGCGCAGGAAGGTGCCTCAGTAGGTTATAATCCAAGGTACCATGGTCGACCATCTTTCAAAGAGAAAATCGGCATTATTGCTAATACTCATGAACTTGTTAATGTTACTCTTGAAGAAGGTAAACATCACACAAATCATGGTTTCTTAGATTTTGTAAAATCTTGCGAAGAACAGCTTCCTGAAAATTGGATAATTAAGCGAGTACGCGTTGACCGTGGAGCATTTGACTACGATAATATGCTGTATTTTGAATCTAAAGGTTATGAATATGTAATGAAAGCTAAAAATCAGGCATGGATCAGATGCTTTATAGACTATGTCAATCAAAGAGAACACCTTTATCCTTGGACTGAAATAGATAAAACCTTTAGTGTAAATGAAATATATGCAAAAATGCCTAAATGGGATAAAGTACGCAGAATTGTGATTATACGCAAAAAACTGCCACAGCCCAAAACAGGGCAGATTTGTATGGATATAGACGAATTCAAATATGAATATCAAGCTTATAGTAACAAATATTGAGTACATGACACCTGAAGAAATATTTCATGAATACAACCAACGCTGCGACATTGAAAACAAAATAGATGAACTAAAAGAAGGATTTGCTTTTGATCAAAACAGTCAAAGAAACAAATTTTGCAACGAAATATTTTTGCTTATCAAAATGATCGCTTACAATCTCCATAATTGGTTCAAAAGGACTATCTTGCCAGAGTTTATGAGGCATCATGAGATAACCACAATAAGGCGAATATTATATAATGTACCTGGTAATCTTGTTGGGAAAGGACGTTATAGGCATATACGTTACCCTAATAATCCGTTTCTTAAAACTGTGATAACGTATATACGAAAAGCACTAATGGTATTTTGCTTAACATAAGTAAACACATAGAATATACCAAAAATATACCAAATGATAGAAACCGCCATATCAAGTAGACGGTTAGCTTTGCTATACCTTAAAAGGGTAAATTAACTGTAAAAAACGATATAGCTTTTATTCTTTCAATGCAAATATGCAGTTATCAAAGTGCAAAACTTATAACAAAACACCGTTTTTTTTACATTCATGGAAATTGAATTTTTAATTTGCTTGCTACTTGCCGAATTCAAATTAAAATACCATGTTAAGAGACATAAAAACATGATATAATAATTTTAAAGATTTTAAAGAAAAGAAAAAAGAAGAATGTAAATTATATGATTTTCGGTTTTTAAAATATAAAAAATATAGGCTATGGCTATCTTAAATACCACCTGCTGGAGTTAGCAAAGTCTGGAAGCGGACTATAAATACACCAATCGTCTACTCGTCTGCATGAGAGTTAATTAAAGACAAAAGGGAGGGATAAGATGCCCGCGATAAAAGTAGACATAAATCCAAAGGTTTTGCTTTGGGCTTTAAATAGATCTGGTAAGAGACTTGCAGTAGAAAAAAATTTCCCTAAAATTTATGAGTGGATAGAAAAGAAAAGTAAACCTACTTTTAGACAATTAGAGGAATTAGCCAAAGCAACATATACCCCACTTGGATATTTTTTTCTGGATGAACCTCCGGAAGATCAGTTACCTATCCCTTATTTCCGTACTATTAATGGAGAACCTATAAGTCAGCAACGATTCAGCCTTGATCTCATTGAAACTGTGCAAATGATGCAATTAAGACAAGATTGGATGCGTGAGTACTTGATTGAACTAGGTCAAGAACCTTTACCTTTTGTTAATTCTGCAAAGCTTGAAAGTAATCCTCACGAAGTTGCTCAAAATATTAGAAATACGTTGGGATTAAAAACAGGATGGGCAAGCCAATTGCCTAGCTGGACGGATGCACTAAAAGAGCTCCGTGATAGAATAGAAGATATAGGTATTATAGTGGTTGTGAATGGTGTTGTTGGGAATAATACACATCGGAAACTCAATCCTGAAGAATTTCGTGGTTTTGTACTAGTAGATGAATATGTCCCTCTGATCTTTATAAATGGAGCAGATGCAAAAGCTGCTCAAATGTTTACCATTGCACATGAATTAGCACATATATGGTTCGGAAGCAGTGCAGCTTTTGACTTAAGAGAACTTCAACCATCCGACGATAAAATAGAACAAATTTGCAATTTGGTAGCTGCAGAGTTTTTACTGCCTGAAGACGAACTGCAACGAGTTTGGCCTAAAGTAAAAAATGAACCTGAACCGTTCCAAACACTGGCAAAGCACTTCAAAGTGAGTGAAATAGTTGCAGCCCGCAGAGTTCTTGATATAGGTTATATTACTAAAAGTGACTTTCTTAAATTTTACAATGATTATCAAGCAAAAGAACGTTCTACTAATCACGGAGACAAAGGTGGCAATTTTTATAACACACAAAATATGCGTATTGGACGGCGCTTTGCAAAGGCGGTAATAACAGCTGTTAAAGAAGGTAAGCTTCTTCCTCACGAAGCTTATCAACTTACAGGACTTTATGGAACTGCCTTCGACAAATACGCAAAATACTTGGGATTAGAGGTGTAAAAATGACGAACTGCAATGTATACGTTTTAGATACTAGTGTTTTTATTACCGCCTCACGGTTTTATTACGCCTTTGACATAGCGCCAGCTTTCTGGGAAGCCCTAATTCAATATGCCAATAAAGGATATATAGTTACTATTGATAAGGTAAGGGACGAAATAGAGAAAGGAAAAGATAAGTTGGGAGATTGGGTAAAAAATGACTTTTCCAAGTGGATCAAATCTACTGGCGAAGAAGATGTTATCAATGCATACAGGGAGATAGTTAAGTGGTTAAATAGTTCTACACAATTTAAAGAAGCAGCCAAAGCACAATTTATGGCAGGAGCAGATGGTTGGATAATTGCATATGCGAAAGTTAAAGGTTATATAGTTGTTACTCAGGAAGTTTTTAATCCCGAAAAGAAAAACAAAGTCCCTATACCAAATGTTTGTAGTGAGTTCAATGTTTCTTATTCCGATACATTCCAAATGCTTCGTAGTTTAGGTATAAAGTTTACTTGTTATGATTCATAAAAATTAGAGAATTTTTGTGAACATACAGGAAGGCAGTGTGAATGGATTTTTAAAACAAACAATGAACAGCTAATTAAAACCGATTTTATTAGAATTGACAAGCGGTCAAAAATTACTAACGAGGAAAATGCTATAATGGTAAATGGTTATTTATTTAAAAAAATCGGAACTCCTTAAAAATTTTTAAATTTTTATAAAAAGTGGCAGACCCAAAGCCTGTGTTTTTTTGTTTGAGCTTTTTGTCAATAGTTGGGGTGGGTATTTTCTGAATACCTACCTTTAATTTCATTGATCATTTGATTATAGTAGGCATTTAAAATAAGTGCTCTATTTTTTAACGGTATTTTTTTATCTACCCCAAGGTTTATTGTAGAACGAAAAACTAATATAATCGTATTCAAAAGACAAACTTAAAACATCGAAAGTTAGCTCTGTTTCTTTAATTATGCACATAAAAACGGTTGATACTGTACACAAAAAAATTTAAAATGTAATTAAAAAGAGTCAAAAGAGGCAGGGAGCTAATAATGAGAAAAATGGTAAACAGAAAAGACAAGATTATAATCAACTATTCTCAATCCAAGGGCGGGAAACAGCGCAGTTTTAATCTGGTTTTTCCTTACATAAATGATACCGAAATTGATGTTGTATTAGTTGTTGAAGAGAGCGATTCAGGAGAATGGAATCCTCTAAAGGCAATCATCGATAAAGAAGAGACAACAGCCGATGAAGAAGAAGCAGCAAAAGATCTTGCAGATTTAACATGGCATATATATTCGAGAAAAGAACGAAAAAAAACTGCTGCCTCCCGTTGTAAACTTATGGGAAGAAGGGAACTTAATGATAGCGGCCTGCTTAAGTGAAAAATACGGAGAAAAGTTCTTTACAGCGAAGCAGCAGGAAAATTTAGAAAAAGAGGTACTAAATTCGGACAGGTTAATATGCTGGTGGCCAGATCCAGTAATATGGGAAAGTGCAAAAAAGCTTAAAGAGTCCTTTAATTCATTACCTTTTAATGAAATTGCTATACCTTTCTACACATTTAAAGAGTATTTTAAGCGCTCAGACATACAAGCAGAAATGCAGAAATACTGGGATAAACTAGAAGAAATATCAGAGAGTCCACAGGAATTTGCTGTAATTGGAGAAAGCATAAAAGCAGATGAATACGCAAAGTATTTGCGCGATTTAAAGACGACACTGCTTTTCTTAAAGAAGAATAACATTCCCTTTAAATTAACACTTGGCAATGTTGAGCGGGCAAAAGAATTTTTTAAAAAAGAAAATCTTGACCCTTTCCAGCTGGATTCGTGGATAATTGCTGCTCCAGTATTTGAGCCTATGTCTGATTTCTTAATAGAAGAACAAATATTAATCGGCCCAAGCAGTATAATTACCGGAAAAGAGGAAATAAAAGCGTGTTTATCTTTTTTAAGTCACTTCCCATACACAGCACCTGTTCCAGATGCAATTGGAGCAGTTGTGTATGCAGGAGATAAGCATGTTTCAAGTACAGTTTTTTGGTTTAATCCAGCAACAACTATAGAAATTGTGAACAAAGCAATGGAAGCAGCTTTGGAAGAGTTAAATAAACGTGGTGTAGAAAAAATCATAATGATAGAAGAAATGGTTCCTTTTGAGGCTTCATGGGAAGGAGAAGGACTTTTACTGGAGATACCTGAGGATTGGTAAAAACTGCTAAACAGATTTCAAAAAAGTAAAGATATTAGAAAGTTATTCTTTGAAGGAAGGAAATAAAAAATTATGCTGAATAAAAAATGCCTAGGGCATGTGATGTGTATTATTAATGTAAAAAAACCGAAAAGTAAGTATAGTAAATTCAGTAGGAAAGGGGTGAGATAATTTTGCTTTTTAGTAGTGAACAGGTTAACAGAGGCAGGAAAATTGTAAATACTGGTATAGTTATTTTAATTCTTCTTTTGCTCGGAGATTTTACTATTAATCTAATATCCAATGGTATTAAAGGATTATCAGCAGAAAAAATCATCATTAATGGACTGGTTTTATTCGATGTATTTTTGTATTATAAGGGGAATAGAATAGCATTTAAATTAACTATGTTTTTATTATCAATGGTTTATATTTTAATCTTCGGTTTATTACCTGCTTATTTGGTTTGGGAATTACTGCGTATGTTAAATGTTTTAGATGCTTTTGGTGGCGCTTTATATTTAGTTATCCTAGCAATAATTATAATAGCAGTAAATATTTTAATATTTAAAACAGGATTTTATGATGATGTTTTAGCTTTTAAAAACTACTATCAGGAAAAAATAAAAAATAAAATATCTCAATAGCGGATTTAAATTGACCCATTTTCAACGATTTTAAATTGTCCTACCAAGTTTTTTAAAATTAAGTCTTGATATGCAGGTTACCATATAGGCCAGCTCTTAAC
>NZ_JAFCAC010000103.1:0-68387 GCF_018588165.1 Thermoanaerobacter sp. CM-CNRG TB177 | reverse complement strand
AAAAAATACATTGAAGAATATACAAAATAAGAGGTGCGATTTTTGCACCTCTTACTCTACTTCATAAACTTCAGAAACAAACCCTTTTGCATAGTTAGCCAACTTGTAAGCTTCATCGTCAACAAATTGGCAAGCTCCGTCCTTCTGATGAAACCTTGTTGAAAATCTCAAATGAATAAGGTGATTTTTATTTTCTTATAGAATTAATTATTCAAGCTCTGAAGCGGAGCAGGAATCCTGCCACCTCTTTTTATAAATGTATCGGCGGAAAAATTGTTTACTTTCATAACAGGTGCGTGTCCCAAAAGTCCACCAAATTCGACATGGTCTCCTTCTTTTTTGCCGGGTACAGGGATGATCCTTACAGCTGTTGTCTTTTTGTTTATCATGCCTATTGCCATCTCATCTGCAATTATTGCTGATATAGTTTCGGCTGGCGTGTCCCCAGGTATTGCAATCATGTCAAGCCCAACAGAACACACGCATGTCATTGCTTCAAGCTTTTCTATTGATAGCGCACCTGCCTCAACAGCGCTTATCATTCCTGCGTCTTCACTTACAGGTATAAAAGCACCGCTTAAACCTCCAACATAGGATGATGCCATTACACCGCCTTTTTTGACGGCATCATTTAAGAGCGCCAGTGCTGCTGTTGTACCAGGTGCACCGCATTTTGAAAGTCCCATTGCTTCAAGTATGTTTGCGATACTATCACCAATTTCGGGAGTTGGTGCAAGCGACAGGTCAAGTATGCCAAAAGATGTGTTTAATCTTTCTGCTGCAAGCCTTCCTATAAGTTCACCTGCACGTGCAATCTTAAAGGAAGTTTTTTTAATAATTTCGGAAATTTGACCAAAATCAGCTTTGTTATCAAGCTTTGAAAGTGCTGCTAAAATTACGCCTGGTCCACTTACGCCAACATTAATGACGCATTCGCCTTCACCTACACCGTGAAAAGCACCCGCCATAAATGGATTGTCTTCCGGCGCATTACAGAAAACTACAAGTTTAGCTGCACCTATTCCGTCTTTGTCTTTTGTAAGTTCGGCGGTTTTTTTAATTATTTTCCCCATTAAAGCTACGGCATCCATATTTATACCTGCTTTTGTTGTAGCTACATTGATTGAAGAACAAACCCGTTCAGTAGAAGATAATGCTTCAGGTATTGAATTTATTAATCTTAAATCACCATCAGTAAAACCTTTGTGTACAAGTGCCGAGTACCCTCCGATGAAATTAACCCCGACTTCTTTTGCTGCAGCATCCAGTGCCTTTGCTATTTTTATAAAATCTTCCGTGCTTTTTGCGCTTTCGGAAATTAAAGCTATTGGTGTTACAGAAATGCGTTTGTTGACAATAGGTATGCCAAATTCTGATTCAAGGTCATTTGCTACTTTTACGAGATTCTTTGCCTTTTTTGTAATTTTATCGTATATTTTATTTGATAAAGTTTCTACATTATCGCTTACGCAATCTCTTAAATTTATACCCATTGTTATAGTTCTTATGTCAAGTTTTTCAGCTTGTACCATACGTATGGTTTCTTCTATTTCATCAAACGCAAATCTCATATCAATCCCTCACAGTCTATGCATTGCCCTGAATATGTCTTCTTTTTGAATATCAATCTTAAGTCCCATTTTCTCTCCAAGAGAATTTAAGTTTTCTTTTAAAATATTAAATTCCACTGTACTATTTGATATATCAACAATCATAATCATAGTAAATATATCCCTTAAAATTGTCTGGCTGATGTCGAGAATATTTATATTTGCTTCAGCTAACAATTTTGAAACAGAGTAAATAATACCGACCTTGTCTACTCCAATTATGGATATAATCGCTTTTTGCACATTCACCAAAACCACTCCTTGCCCTATTTCTGTATAGTATACTATAGTGCGAATATATTTGCAAATATACATTTTTTAATTGTTTTTTCGTAGTTTTATGTAATATAACTTTTGTGTTCCTATTGTTAACCCATATCTCCCAACTCATACATCACTATGGAACACACACTAATAGCTGCTGTCTCTGTTCTTAAAATCCTCGGTCCCAAACTCACAAGTTTAGCGCTATACCTTAAAGCCAAATCAACTTCCTCTTCTGAAAATCCTCCTTCAGGACCTACAAAAATAGCAACTTTTTTAATATTTTTTACTCCATCTAATACTTCTTTTAATTTTAAAGTTTTTTCTTTTTCGTATGGGATTATACATAAGTCAAATTCCTCAATTTGCTTTAATGCCTCCTCAAAAGAAATAGGCATACAAATTTCGGGCAATGACGTTCTGCCCGATTGTTTACAGGCTTCCCGAGATATCTTATTCCATCTTTCAATTTTTTTGTTTAAATTGCTGTTTTTTATATCTACAACCGAATAGCGAGTTATAATGGGAATAAATTTTTTAACTCCTATCTCTGTACATTTTTGAATTATTAATTCCATTTTATCTGACTTGGGCAAACCCTGAAATAATGCAATTTCAATTGAACTTTCAGTATTCGATTGTAATTTGCTTTCTAAAAATAAAATTACTCTGTTTTTTTCTACGCCATAAATAGATGTTTGATATTCAGTAGAACCGTCAGATATTACAATTTCATCTCCTTTTTTCAATCGAAGAACATTTATTATGTGATGAGTATCTTTTCCCTCTATATAGGCAAAATTTTCTTTTATTTTTTCTTTATCAACAAAAAATTTCCTCATAATAACTCACTTTTTCCTTGATAATATTGTACACCATTCTCCTTCTTCTTTTATTTGCAATATCTCAAAAAATGGCTGTATTTTTTCCATGACTTCTTTTTTTCTACTTTTTATTATACCACTAGCTAAAAATAAGCCCTCTTCTTTTAAGTATTTAGGAACCTCTGTCGACAACTTAATTATCACATCAGCAATAATATTTGCCACTATAATGTCAGCTTTTCCGTCAAATTCATTTAATAAATCACTTTTAAATACTTTCACATTTTGTAAGTTATTTAATTCTACATTTTGTCTGGCTACTTCCACAGAAACTTCGTCTATATCCGCCGCATAAACTTCCTTTGCTCCTAATTTACTACTAGCGATACTAAGTATACCTGAACCACAACCTATATCAAAAACTATGCTTTCTGGCATCACAATTTCCTCTAAAAGTTCCAAACACATCTTTGTGGTCTCATGGGTGCCTGTGCCAAAAGCCATTCCGGGGTCTAACTCGATAATTATCTCTTCTCCTTGAGATACATATTCTTCCCAAGAAGGCTTAATCACTATTTTCTTTCCTATTTTTAGAGGCTTATAATACTGTTTCCAATTATTTGCCCAGTCCTCTTCATCCACTTCTGAAACTTTTAAGTCAAAATTTCCTATATCAATTCCAAAAGATTTAAGTTCTACAATTCTATCTTTTAAAATATTTATTTTATCTATAGTATCTGAAGCAATAGGAAAATAGGCAAAAACCTTAATATTTCCCTCTTCTTCAAAAAGAGAAGGCTCTATATAATCCCAATTATCACTTTGCGCCAACAGTTTTACATCATTAGGGTTTTTTATAACTACACCGCCAGCTCCTAATTCGTGCATGATATTTGTCACAGCCTCTTCTGCTTCTTGTGTAGTTGTAACTTGTACTTCAATCCATTTCATTCTTTTCACACCTTTAATTTAAATTTATTATCCGCCAAAAGCATCCTTCATCCTTTGAAAAAAGGATTTTGATTCTGTCGCAGTATTTCCTTCTAATTTTTTTAATTCTCTTAGCAATTCTTTTTGCTTTTCTGTCAACTTTTTAGGCACATCAATATAAACTTCTACAATTTGGTCTCCGCGTCCTCTTCCATTTATGTGAGGAATCCCTTTTCCCCTTAACCTAAACTTAGTCCCTGTCTGAGTTCCTTCTGGTATTGTAAAACTAACTGTTCCATCCATCGTAGGAATTTTTATTTCTCCGCCTAAAGCTGCATCAGCAAAACTTATAGGCATTTTCAAATGCACATTGTATCCTTCTCTTGTGAACAACTCGTGGGGCTTTACGTGAATTACAATATACAGATCTCCCCTTGGACCTCCTCTTAAGCCTGGCTCTCCTTCCCCTCTTAAGGTAAGCATTTGTCCTTCGTCTATTCCTGCTGGTATAGTAACTCTAATTTTTCTCCTCCTTCTAATTCTACCTGTTCCACCGCATTTGTTGCAAGGGTCAGTAATAATTTTTCCTTCACCATGGCACCTATGACAAGTTCTTATATTTACAATTCTTCCAAAAGGAGTATTCTGTGCAGTTCTCACTTCACCAGTTCCATGGCATACAGGACAAGTCTCCGGTTTGCTACCTGGCTTTGCCCCTGTTCCTTTACACACATCGCATTCTTCAAATCGCTCAACCTCTATCTCTTTTTCTGTTCCAAAAGCAGCCTCTTCAAAAGTTAAAGTAAGGTCATATCTTATGTCATTACCCTTTTGAGGGCCTGTTTCTGCTCTTCTCCTGCCAGTACCAAAGAAATCATTAAAAATATCGCCAAATATATCGCCAAATCCTCCAAAGCCTCCAAAATCAAAACCGCCCTCTCCAAAACCTCCTTGACCAAATCCACCTTGGCCAAAACCGCCTTGCTCAAAGGCTGCGTCTCCAAATTGGTCATATTGGGCTCTTTTTTGAGGGTCGGAGAGAATTTCGTAAGCTTCGTTTATTTCTTTAAATTTTTGCTCTGCTTCTTTATCTCCTGGGTTCAAGTCAGGATGATATTTCTTAGCAAGCCGTCTATAAGCCTTTTTTATTTCCTCTTCTGTGGCATTTCTATCTACTCCTAATATTTCATATAAATCTTTTTTAGCCACTTTCTCACCTGCCTTTCATTACGTAAATTAGAACCAGGTAAAACCTGGTTCTATATTATTTATTATCATCATCCTCCACTTTATAGTTGGCTTCATAAACATTGTCCTGTGTTGTACCTTGTCCAGCACTACCTGTATTTGTAGCTCCTCCCGTTTGTCCTCCCGCTTGTTGGTATATTCTTGTAGAAACTTTGTAGAAGGCTTGTGAAAGTTTCTCAGAAGCATTTTTAATCGCTTCTATATCGCTTCCTTCAAGAGCTTTTCTTACATTTTCTATTTCTCTATTTATTTCATCTTTTTCGGCTTGCGTCATCTTATCTCCAAGGTCTTTCATTGTTTTTTCAGCTTGATAAATGAGAGAATCTGCTTTATTCCTTATTTCGATTTCTTCTTTCTTCTTCCTATCTTGTTCTTCATACTGCTTAGCCTCATTAATCATTCTTTGTATCTCTTCTTCTGACAAATTAGTTGTAGAAGTAATAGTTATATCCTGAGATTTACCAGTACCTAAGTCTTTTGCAGAAACATGTACAATTCCATTGGCATCTATGTCAAAAGTAACTTCAATTTGAGGTACTCCTCTTGGAGCTGGTGGAATCCCTGACAAAATAAACCTTCCGAGAGTTTTGTTGTCTTTTGCCATAGGCCTTTCGCCTTGTAACACGTGTATTTCAACAGAAGTCTGATTATCCGCTGCAGTGGTAAATATCTGGCTCTTTCTTGTAGGTATTGTGGTGTTTCTCTCTATAATCTTAGTAAATACTCCACCTAAGGTCTCTATACCCAAAGACAAAGGTGTTACGTCCAGTAAGAGAATATCTTTCACTTCTCCGACCAATACTGCCGCCTGTATAGCTGCACCTATAGCCACTGCCTCATCTGGGTTAATTCCTTTGTGAGGTTCTTTACCCATTATTCTCTTTACTGTCTCCTGTACCAAAGGCACTCTTGTAGAACCACCAATGAGAATGACTTTATCAATATCAGAAGGTTTTAAACCTGCGTCGCTTAATGCTTGGTTAACAGGACCTACAGTTGATTCTACAAGGTCGGAGATTAGCTCTTCAAATTTTGCCCTTGTAAGATTTACATCTATATGTTTTGGACCTGTAGCATCAGCAGTAATAAATGGCAAGTTTATATTAGTAACCGTTGCAGAAGAAAGCTCTATTTTTGCTTTTTCCGCAGCATCTTTTAGTCTCTGCAATGCCATCCTGTCATTTCTTAAGTCAATTCCATATTCTTTTTTGAAGTTGTCAGCAAGCCAATCTATTATCCTTTGGTCGAAGTCATCCCCACCCAAGTGGTTATTGCCACTTGTAGCCAAAACTTCAAATACTCCATCTCCTATTTCCAAAATAGAAACGTCAAAAGTACCGCCACCTAAGTCGTAAACCATTATCTTTTGATTTCCTTCTTTGTCAAGGCCATATGCCAAAGCAGCAGCTGTCGGCTCATTTATTATTCTCAAAACCTCAAGACCTGCAATCCTACCTGCGTCTTTTGTAGCCTGTCTTTGGCTGTCATTGAAATAAGCAGGAACAGTAATTACCGCCTGTGTAACTTTTTCACCCAAGTAAGCTTCTGCATCAGCCTTGAGCTTTTGCAAAATCATTGCAGAAATCTCTTGAGGTGTATATTCTTTATCGTCAATTTTTACTTTGTAATCAGTTCCCATGTGTCTTTTTATAGACATTATAGTCCTGTCAGGATTTACAATTGCCTGCCTTTTTGCAACTTGCCCTACTAACCTTTCTCCTTCTTTAGTAAAAGCAACGACTGAAGGCGTAGTACGAGCTCCTTCTGCGTTAGGTATTACTACAGGTTGGCCTCCTTCCATAACAGCAACACAAGAAAAAGTAGTTCCTAAGTCAATTCCTATAACTTTCCCCATATTTTTCAACCTCCTTTTTATTTTGCTACTTTAACCAAACTTGGTCTTATTACTTTATCTTTTAGATAATACCCTTTTTGGAAAACTTCAATAATTTCATTTGGTTGTTTTCCTTCTACCTCTTCCTGCATTACAGCATGGTGCTTATAGGGGTCAAAAATCTGCCCCTCTGCTTCAATTTCTTTTACACCAAATTTATCCAACATCTTTTTAAACTGCCTGTAAATTAATTCTATCCCTTCTTTTAGAGAATTATAATCTCCACTGCTCGCCAAAGCTCTTTCAAAATTATCCATAACAGGCAAAAGTTCTAAAATTACTATTTCTTTACCATATTCTACCATTTCTGATTTTTCTTTTTCTGTTCTCTTCCTGTAATTTTCAAATTCTGCTTTCAATCTTTGTGCAATATCTAAATATTCTTGAGCTTCAGCCTCTTTTTGCTGAAGTTTTTGCTTTAATTCCTCTATTTCATCAACCGTTTGTTGCTGATGCTCTTGCTGTGTTTGTTCTTCCTCTTCAGGAGGCCCTTCCATTTGTTCATTTGATTCTAAATTATTTACATCATTTTCCTCCTCTTTGTTAATTTCTTTTTCCATCTCTTCCACTTATATCACCTCGTTATATTTCATCATTGTATATACTCGACAAAAGATTTGAAAGCTCTTTTGTCATCACATTGATTTCACTAATCAACTTCCTATAATCCATTCTTGTAGGTCCTATAATTCCTATTGTACCCACCACACGGCCATTAATCTTATAAGTAGTTTTTATTACGCTTAAATCCTTCATCTCTTCAAACTTGTTTTCGCTTCCTATTCTCACATCTATAAAATCTACTTCAGGCTCTAAAACTTCGTTCAATAACGACTTGTTGTCCAAAAGATTGAAGAAATTTTTTGCTTTGCCTAAATCCTTGTATTCAGGAAAATCTAAAATATGGGAAGTTCCATCCGCATAAATGTCTGTTTCCTGTAACTGCTTCAAGCTCAAAAGTATAGTGTTTATCAATTCGTCGGCTATAAAAGCCATCTCTCCCAACATCTGCCTTAAATCCTGTTGTAAAAACTCAAAAATATCTTTTTCACTTTTTCCGGCAATTTTCTCGTTTAACAAATTATTTAAAAACTCAAAAATAGTTCTATCTACATTTTGGCATAAATTTAGCAAGTAATTTTTTACAATTCCTGTGTCCGTCACTACTAAAAAGATCATTTTATTAGAAGCAACAGGTATAAGTTGGATTTTCTTTATTCTATCAGGGTTCAACTTTGGCATTTTAGCAACTGTAGTATGGTGAGTTATGTTAGCCAAAATTCTTGCATATTTCTTTACAATTTCATCAAATTCTGCTATTATTTCCTCGCGAGTATTATAGCTAATTGGAGGGTCATTGTTTATATAATTTCGAAGAATGCTGTCTACATAAAATCTATATCCTTTATCTGAAGGTATTCTTCCTGCGGAAGTATGAGGTTGCTCCAAATATCCCATTTCTTCTAAATCCGCCATTTCGTTTCTTATAGTAGCAGAACTTAATCCTATATTGTACTTCTTAGCTATTGTTCTCGACCCTATTGGCTCTGCCGTCATAATATAATCAGTAATAACCGCATATAGTATTTTTTTCTTCCTATCATCTAACGGCATTTTCACCACCCCATGTATTATTAGCACTCTACTCGATTGAGTGCTAATTCATGTTTTTAAAATACCACTCTTATAATTTTTTGTCAATACTCATTTAGGGCAGAAATTCTTCAAAAATGACGTTAGAGACATCAATACCCCTCTCGGTAAGTTTTACACACTCATTATCAATCTCAATTAGACCTTCTTTTAAGTATTTTTGTATTACTTTTTTGTAAATTTCAAACAAACTGATACCAAATCTTTTCTTAAAATCCTTGTCACACACTCCTTTTGTCATTCTCATTCCTAAAAACATAAACTCAGCCATTCTATCTTGTTTTGTCAACTTTATCTTTTCCTTAACTGCACTTTTTCTTTCTAAAATGCTCTTAATATAGTCTTTTATATTTTCAATATTACTATATCTCACATCCGCCATATAAGAATGGGCTCCTGCACCAAATCCCAAATAATTTTTGCATTCCCAGTATAAAATATTGTGGCGACATTCAAATGTGGGCAATGCAAAATTAGATATTTCGTAATGGTGATAGCCTTTTTCTTTTAAAAACTCTATACCCCAATGATACATTTTAAGCTCTTCTTCCTCATCAACTATAGGCAACTGACCCTTTTCATAAAGTCTGTAAAAGGAGGTGTTAGGTTCTAAAATCAAGCTATAAGTAGAAACATGCGTCGGCTGTAATTTTACTACTTCTTTTAAAGTTTCTTGCCACTCTTTAAAGGTTTGAGTAGGAAGAGCATACATAAGGTCTATATTTATATTGTCAAAGAACTTTTTCACTAACTCATAATTTCCAAAAAATTCTTCTACTGTATGAATTCTACCTATATATTTTAAAAGCCTATTTTGAAAAGCTTGAAGTCCAATACTTACTCGGTTTATCCCGTTGTCTTTATAAATTTTTAGTTTTTCTTCAGTTATAAGGCCGGGATTCATTTCAATAGTAATTTCGCAACCATCAAGTATTTTATAATTTTTAAATACAGATTTCAATATCTTCTCTATATAAGAAGGAGGCAAAAGGTTAGGGGTACCTCCTCCTATATAAACCGAAACCACATTATAATCTTTTGTAGAATTTGATTCTATTTCCATAAGTAGTGCCCGAATATAGTCGTCAAAAAGATAATCATAGCCTGCATAAGAATTAAAATCACAATAATAGCATTTTCTTTTACAAAAAGGAATGTGAATGTATAATCCTATCTCCCTCATTTTTCATCATCTAATTTCAATATTGACATAAAAGCCTCTTGAGGTATTTCAACACTTCCCACCTGTCTCATGCGCTTTTTACCTTCTTTTTGCTTCTCCAAAAGTTTTTTCTTACGAGTTACGTCTCCTCCATAGCACTTGGCAAGGACATTTTTCCTCAAAGCTTTTACAGTCTCTCTTGCAATAATCTTAGAACCTATTGCAGCCTGGATTGGGATTTCAAAAAGATGCCTTGGAATATTTTCTTTTAACTTTTCTACAATTTTTCTCGCTTTTTCATAGGCTTTATCCTTGTGAACTATCATCGATAAAGCGTCTACTAAGTCACCGTTTATTAAAATATCCAATTTTACTAAGTTAGATTCTTTATATCCTTTAAGCTCATAGTCGAAGGAGGCATAACCCCTTGTTCGTGACTTTAAAGCATCAAAAAAGTCGTATATTATCTCATTCAAAGGCATTTCATATTTTAAAAGTACGCGAGTTTGTTCTAAATATTCCATTCCTAAATATACTCCCCGCCTATCCTGGCAAAGCTCCATAACTGCCCCTACATATTGAGTAGGCACCATAATAGTAGCTTCCACAATTGGCTCTTCAATATGATCTATTTGCGTAGGAGGCGGCATTTTTGTGGGATTGTCCAAATCCAATACTTCTCCATTGGTTTTGTAAACTTTGTAAATTACACTCGGTGCAGTGGTAACAAGATTTAAGTTGTACTCCCTTTCCAACCTTTCTTGAACTATTTCCATGTGTAAAAGCCCTAAAAAGCCACACCTAAATCCAAAACCTAAGGCAGCAGAGGTGTCAGGTTCAAATACAAGTGACGCGTCATTTAACTGAAGTTTTTCTAAAGCCTCTTTTAAATTTTCATAGTCTTGTCCATCCGCAGGATAAATGCCACAAAAGACCATTGGCACTACTTCTTTATAGCCAGGAAGTGGAGAATCAGTGGGATTGTCTGCATCTGTTATTGTATCTCCTACGCGAGTATCTTTTACATTTTTTATGCTAGCAGCAATGTAGCCAACCTCACCTGCTTTAAGCTCTTCTACTGGATAAAGGTTAGGTCTAAACATTCCCACTTCTGTAACTTCAAAAACTTTGCCAGTAGAAAACATTTTTATTCTCATCCCTGGTTTAACAATTCCATCCACTACCCTTACAAAGCTTATTGCTCCTTTGTAGTTATCATAAAAAGAGTCAAAAATTAGCGCTTTTAAAGGCTTGTTTTCATCACCTTTTGGAGGTGGAATTCTATTCACAATGGCTTCTAAAACTTCTTCTATACCTATGCCTTCTTTAGCAGAGGTAAGCAAAGCATCTTCTGCGTCAATCCCAATCACGTCTTCAATTTCTTTTTTTACAAGTTCAGGATTTGCTGAAGGAAGGTCTATTTTATTTATCACAGGTACTATCTCTAAATCATGTTCTAAAGCCATATACACATTAGCAAGGGTTTGCGCCTCAATTCCTTGTGTAGCGTCTACTACAAGCAGAGCTCCTTCACATGCTGCAATGCTTCTGGATACCTCGTAAGTAAAATCCACATGCCCAGGGGTATCAATAAGATTAAGTTCATATTCATTTCCGTCTTTAGCTTTATAAATCATCCTTACAGGCTTTAACTTTATAGTAATTCCTCTCTCCCTCTCCAATTCTAAATTATCTAAAATTTGCTTATCTGTCTCCCTCTCAGAAAGAAAACCCGTTTTCTCAATAAGTCTATCTGCCAGAGTAGATTTACCATGGTCTATATGGGCGATAATACAAAAATTTCTAATATACTCCATCCTTTCTGACATTGTGTACCTCCTCAAAAATTAAAGAATACACCTCATTTCAAAAATCGGTCTTTACAATATTGGCTCAATCTACCTATGTCAATAACCGACTCCTTACCAAAAATTTTTACAATTATCTTTTCCTTATTTGAATATACGCCAAATATATTTACTTTTCTCACTCCTGTAGTAATTTCATTAAAGGAAGAATCAGCTATTACAAGCCCTATTATCATAATAACAATGTACAATAAAAGAGCAAAGATTACAAGTCTCTTTCTTCGAATTTGTTTTCTTCTCTCTTTTGTCCTTGTAAGTCTCATCTTTTACCTTCCTTTCAAAGCTTCGTAAATCTGTTGCATTTGTTCAATCATTTTATCGCAACTATATTTTTTCGCACTTTCTTTTCCCTTTACACTCATATTTTTTCTCAACTTTTCATCTTTTAAAATTTTCTCTATAGCATTTGCTAACTCTTCAGGATTTTCCTTTTCTACCAAAATTCCCTCTACACCATCTTGTATTATTTCTGGAATACCTCCCACCTTTGTAGCTATGATAGAGATACCTTCATTTAAAGCTTCAATTACAGAAATTCCAAATCCTTCTTCATGAGAAGGAAGCACAAATAAGTCAAGATTTCTCAAAAAAGAAGGAATGTCATTTCTATACCCTAGTAAAAAGAATCTGTCTTTTAAATTTAAACTCTCAATCATTTTTTGTAATTCTTCTTTAAAAGGACCATCTCCTGCTACAAAAAAATAGGCATTTATATTTTTTAAAATCGAAGCCGCTTTTATTAAATCCTGAACACCTTTAGTAGGAATAAGTCTTGCTATACTTCCTACAATAAATGAGTCTTGTGGCAAATTGAATTTTTCTTTTAAATTAAGAGTTGTTTCCTCATAAAAAGAAGTATCAATGCAATTGTACACTACCTTTATTTTGTTTTTCTCTATTTTTTGATTTACGACTAGATCTTCTTTTAATGCTTTAGAAACAGCAATAAACTGGTGGGTTTTTTTGTCTAGAACTTTTGTCAAACTTAACAGAAGTTTCTTTTTGTAAAAATTCATATTATCGTAATTTGCAAAGTTGTGGACTGTCACTACTGTTTTCACAGGCATAGCAAAACATGCAATTCTTCCTACGAATGAAGCTTTTGCCCCATGCATGTGAACAATATCTGGCTTAAACTCATATATTGCTTTTTGTACAAACCTTATTGCCCTATAGTCTTTTTTTAAACTAAGTCCGTCTCCAATGCCAACATTATATACTGCAATCCCCAACCTTTTAAGATATTCTTGAGTTTTTTCGTCAAAAGAACACAAAACAGCCACTTCATACCTATTTTTGTCTAGCAATCTCACCAGTGACAATAAATGTTTTTTTATTCCCCCTTCTGATTTTCTCACAATTTGCAATATCCTTGTTTTTTTCATGAAACCACCTTTTTAAGCCATTTCTTCAATAACAAAATGTATTAGCATAGGTCCAACAAATACCATCATTGTAGCTGACGCTACAATTCCTGAATCATTAAAAATAAGCGCAAAAACACTCCCTATAATCGTTGCTACAAAACACGTTCCAATGTAAGTATGCTTTTTAAAAATTTCCCTCAAAACTCCCACAGGTTTGAAAAAAAGAACCAGCAAAACACCTATAAGTGTCAATAACACTCTTGACCATATGGAATATTTTATGAGCTTATAATTCATCAAAAGCTTTCTTTCAAAAATTTGTAATAAAGATTTTATACCCTGGCTTTTTACTAAAGCAAAAGTTTGTCCTATGTGAGTTTGTTGAGAAACTGGTCTTAAAGAATCCAAGTAAAACAGCCCAAGAAGCATTAAAACTATCCCTATACCAATATACAATAGATTTTTTACGTTAATTTTTTTATCATATAAAAGTAACAATGCCACAGCAAAAGCTCCAAAGGCCGATATCGCACCTCCCACATTTGTGCCTATATTTGGAGCTGCAATAAAATAGAATACCAGTGCGTATATCATTGTAGTTATAGCTAAAAGCAGCTTTTTATTCGAAAAAATTTCAAAAGCCATTGTAGTAAAACATAAGACAGCTCCAATCAATATCCCCATATACTCGTTTCCTATGCCATAAAAGCGTGCTCCTCCTATGACGTCATAGCTTAAAAAGGAATTTTTCAGCAAATACTGTCCCGTTACAAGGTCAATTAATAAAACAAGGGAAGTAATCAAGCCTATTATAGCGTAGAAATAATAACCATAAGGATTAATTTCATGAATTGCAATAATTGCTACTGCTGTCAAAAATAATATTCCAACGAAACTATGGGATAAACTGGTATAATTAAACAAAGGTAGTAGCAAAAAAGCCAGAGGAATAGTAGAAACAAAAAACAACAGTGGTTTTAAATACACAGCATATTTTTTTAAAAACAGCAAAACTAATAGGCTAAAAATTAAAATTATTATCTCTAAAACTACATAAATCTTCAAAAAAATAGGCCTATAAGTGTAATTAAAAACTAGTTTATGACTTTCGGATAATAATTTGTCTACACTTCCTTTGTAACCAGAATTATAAAGGGGATGTCCCGTCAAAAAAGTGGGTATAGGAATATCAAAAAACTGTAAAATTGTCGGCATTAAATCTGTATTTGTTACAATACCCACCCTTTTTGTTGTGTCTGAAGTAACATAGCCTTTGGTAAAGCCTGGTCCAAAAAGTATTATGGGAGTTAGATAACTTTTTTGCCCCATGTCTTTAGATGGAGGAAGTGGAGTTAAGACAATGTATAAGGTGTTGGGACTGCCTTCTTTTATAATTTTACCAATAAATTCATCTGCTTTATATAAAGCCCTTTTTTTATTTCTTTCATTAATTTTATCCATTGCATACTCATGGTAATCATTCGCTCTTATCGTATCTCCTAATTGAAAAACTGTTAAGTCAGGCTTCTCTTTCATTTCTGTATATTTTTGATAAAGTACATCATAATCTGTCATAATTCCAAAAGGGCTTAAAGGGTCCCTTTTTAAGACATTGTCACTCACATCCCCAAAGTCTACTATTCCTTTTTCATCCATTACTATAAGAGGCGCATATCTTCTTCGTTCTACACCAGTATCTTCATTGCCAAACACAGCAACAGTTTTTCCATTTTGTTTTAAAAGAGTACCTAATAGACCAGGTACTATAATGTGACTTCTAGTTAGGTTATTTCTCTCAATTTGAGCAAAATCTAGATTTACTATATTAAATATTTGTGGCTTAATACCCGTATTCCTTTTGAAAATTGTAGCGGCTTGTTCTCCATTTACTATTTCAGAAGCGTTAAAATTAAGGGAAGCTTCTTCAGAACCTACAGCTCTTGTCCCACAGCCAATTGTCATATACACATTTTCAGGAGACCTACCTCCGTCGGAATTCACCGTCATAAGTCCATATGTACCATTTTCCATGAGATATTTTATATTAGGAAGGTCATTTGCAACATAGTCATTTAAATTAACTCTATCTACAATAAATATAACTATTTTTCTATTTTTCATACTATTTACTTGTCCATAAGAAAAAGTGCTACAAAGGATTAAAAACGCCAAAACCACTCCAATTATTCTTGCTACAAATTTCATAAAGAACCTCCTAAATCATTGATAATTACAGTAATTTATTTTAACCTTTTTTTTAATTAATATCAACACTCTTATCACTATAAAACAAAAAGCAGTTTTCACTGCTCAAAATCCTGTTGCTGTTTTATTACTTCATATATGGCTTTAGCCAGATATTTTGTAGTTGCAATTGCTTCCTCTAAAGTATTATAATTACTCCCTAATTCAATCAGTATCGATTTCTCAAGAAGATGCTGGTTATATTCACTATAAGGCTTTACCTGTACTCCTAAAGATAAGCCAGGATATAGCTCATTTAATTTATCACTTACCCTTTTGGCAAATTCGTAATTCTTTCTCCAATCTTCTTTCATTTCCGGTGTCCTTCTTGAACCTATAATAAAAGAAACTTTTGCTATTTTTTCTCCGTTTAAATCCATCACATATTTTTTTCTAAATTCTTGATTTTGCAAACTGCTCAAAACAGGAATAGTTTCTACCCCTGGTTTCATAACAGCACCATAGCCATCTCTATGTAAATCGATCGCCACTTTAATAGAAGGATGCTCTTTTAAAATTTTGCTGACCGTTGCAAAAGAGTTTACATAGGATTTGTCATAGTTATAATCATGGATAGTTTTATCGTGTAATACAGAGACTCCTTCTTTTTTTAGATATTCGGCAAGATAATCCCCTACTTTTGCCACAGTATAATTTAAGTCATCTGTCCTGTCATAACCGTGCTTTGCTATATATTTGTTTTTCTCTGTCGCGGCATAAGCCTCCATGGTATGAGTGTGATATATCAAAATATAGGGTTTACTATTATCTATATTTTTTAAAGCTGGTTTTTCATCTTCCTGTGTTTGAGACATGTTTTTGTCACTTTGTAAATTAGTATCAAGGAAATTCTTATTAGAAGAAGGGTTTATTTGGGCATTGTTATTCTGTATATAATTAGTACCTACCTTTTTAAAATCCACCACTGCTAAAATTGGAAGTTGAAATTTCAATATATTAATAGGATCTTTAACCTTGGCATTTAATAAAGAAGAAAAGGTTAAATCCTTTCCTGTATAGCCTTGCGATGCAAAAGCTACTTCTATTATCGGTAGGCTATAATTTATCGAAGTTACAAATAAACTCTCTAATCTATCATACTCCTCTGAAAAAGAATCACTAATTACCTGTTTATACTCATTTTTATAAGATTGTGTCATCCAATTATAAAGAAAAACGTTTATTATCACCAAAACTACAAACATTATCCTACTTATTTTTGATAAGCTATAATACCTGTACAAAAAGAAGCACCTCTCTTTGGTTTTTATATTTTATAAATATTCCATCAAGAGGTGCTTTAGTACTTTATGTTTAATGAAGTAATTGATTCATTTCCCTTTCTGTAAGACCAGGTTGCAGTGCAAGATTTATTCCTCTGGATATAATTGAAGCTATATTTCGCACCAATAAATCTATTTCTTTAGGAGTAACTACAAGATTATGTACATAAGGTGCCAAAACTTCTTGAATGAGACTGTATTTCTCTTGTTGACTCATATTCTTAAGTACTCCATAAAAAGGGCTTTCTTCTTTGGTCTGTTTTAGTAACTCTTCTGTTAAATATTCGATGGTGTCGTTAGCAATTGTTACTGCATCTACTACTGTAGGAACCCCTATGGCTATTACAGGTATCCCTAAGCTTTGCTCAGTAATTGAAAGCCTTCTATTACCTATTCCAGACCCTGGGCTTATACCTGTATTTGAAATTTGAATAGTAGTAGATAATCTCTCTAATCTTCTCGAAGCCAAAGCGTCAATTGTAATTATTAAGTCAGGTTTTATTCTGTCAACTACCCCTTTTAAAATTTCAGCCGTTTCTATTCCGGTAATCCCTAAAACTCCTGGAGAAATTGCACTGACAGACCGAATTTCATCGCCAAACTGTTGAGGTGCATATTCCTTTAGATGCCTTGTTACTACGATATTGGAAACTACACGAGGTCCCAATGCATCAGGAGTTACATTCCAATTACCTAATCCTACTACTAAAACCTGTGTATTCACTGTTAAATTAGCTATTTCTTTAATTATATCCGCCAAAATTTTCGCAACTTCTTGTTCTAAATCTAAATCTCTTTCAATGAGACCGGGGGCCTCAATAGTTATATAGTCCCCCACCGGTTTTCCCATTGCTTTTTCTCCTTCTTCATTTAAAATTTTGACCTTTGTCACCTTTATGCCATCTAGATGTTTTTCATCTACCTTTACTCCTGGAATCTCTCTTTCTTTGTATAATTCTCTCGCTTCTACTGCCAGGTCTGTCCTTATACTGTACATCTACATCACCTCAACTCTGTAGGTACAAAGGCATCAACCAATCCTATCACAAAAGCAGCAATTAGTGAACCAACTATTGTTGCATGAATGGTAGGAACAATAAACTGAGAAACGTATATAACTACTGCCGCCACGAAAAATCCTACTAAACCACGGCTCCTTGGTGAAATATTTTTCCCTAATATTAATTCTACAATATAACCTAACAAAGCTATTACCACAGCTGAAATAAGAGCTCCCCAAAAGCCTGCAACACTAAAGCCAGGTACAAGATATCCCACCACCAATAGCACAATAGCTGATACAATGAAACGTATAATAGTTTGTAACATCAAATCACCTCCTCTAATTATGATTAACAAATTGACAAATTTTATACCATGTATAATTGTATTTTTTACATTTCGCTACCTCCGCCTCTAAATATAGCCATGTATACCGCTAATCCAAATAAAAAAAGCCTTACGGCCTTAAAATACTGGAGAAAACTCGACTTAAAATTTTTTTTGTAAAATAAAAACGTGTTTACCAGTTTTTAACTTCTTCAAACTTCTCTAAAAGTTTTTTCTGTTGTTTCTCAGGCAAATGTACACCTGGCATCATGTAAAGAATATTATCTTCTTTATAAACACGCTGTTGTAAAAATTGTGCATACTCTAACGAAAACAACTCCATATCCTCTTTAGTTATTCCTTATTTAAAATATATCAATCCGTTTTGTCTAAGAATTTTTAAGTATGTTACCAATCTGGGATAAAGTGGCTCTACCTTTGCACCGAATTTATTTGAAAGTTTGGTAGCAATGTCGTAAACTGTGTTTTGCCCATCGCAAAGCCTCCATACCTCAGATCCAATTTCATCAAGGTCACGGTATATATTTTCAGGAAGATCCCGGTAAAAAAATTTTAGGATATTGAATAGTAGCCCCTTTCTAGCTATCTTAAGCTGAATAAGACCGTCTTTTTTTATCAACCAAGAGATTTTATCGTTGCGGATAGGGGTCATTAACATGAAATTTTGATCTTTTCTCAATAGATTAACCTCCTAAAAAAGAAAAAAGTGGAGGAAGGGACTCCCCTTCCTCTTATTCAAGTTCTACCTTTTTAAAGGATTTCCCAATAAGAGTATACATCATTATTAAGAACAATACCAGTCCACCCCACTGCCCCAACACATTATTTCCAATACCTATGTCGATGTTAGCAGCTACTAATGCAGCAATCAGGATTCCCATTATGCCTTCCCCGGCTATAAGACCCGAAGAATAGAGTACTCCTCTTTCGACTTTCTGTTTTAAAACTTCATCGGATTTTTCTCTTCTTTCGAGAATGCCTCTTATCAAACCGCCAAGCATGATAGGAGTGCTTAGATGAATTGGCAAATAAAGTCCAATGGCAAATGGCAATGAGGGTATACCTAACAGCTCTATCACCGCTGCTGAACCAAAACCAACAAAAACCAAAGCCCATGGTAGGTTGCCTTCTATAATGCCTTCGATAACCATTTTCATCAAAGTAGCCTGGGGAGCTGGAAGATCTTTGCTACCAAAGCCGTATGCATTGTTGAGCATTATTAAAATCCAACCAATAACCAGCCCTGAAACTATAACTCCTATCAGCTCACCAATCTGCTGGCGCTTAGGAGTAGCTCCCACCAGGAAACCAGTCTTCAAGTCCTGGGAGACATCGCCGGCTATCGCCGCAGCTACAGCAATAATACCTCCTACGCTCAAAGAAGCAACCATACCCTCTACGCCGGTAAAACCAATAGCCTTAAAAATAACTGTGGTGAATAGCAAGGTGGCGATAGTCATACCGGATACCGGATTAGAGGAACTTCCAACTATACCAACAATACGTGAAGATACCGTAACAAAGAAAAAGCCAAAAATAGCAATGAGTATCGCTCCAACTATTCCCACTGGAATAAGTGGAGAAAATGCAATAATTATAATCAGGATTAAAACGCCAAATAAAACCCATTTCATAGCTAAATCATCATCAGTACGACGCTGTGATCCGTTTTCGCCTTTCATACTGAAACCGGAAACGGATTGAGTAAAGGCGTTTACTATTGTTGGCAGTGCCTTAACTAGGCTTACAACACCTCCAAAAGTCACTGCCCCGGCACCTATATAACGCAAGTAATAACTCCATATACCCCAGTGATCGAGCTCGGATATAGGCACCGAAGCCGGATAAATAGCTTGAGGAATGTAATTGCCTAGGTGCGAAATAAGCGGTATGAAAACTAACCATCCCAGTACAGCACCAGATAGCATGTATGCCGCAATCTTGGGGCCGATTATAAAGCCTACACCCAAGAGGGATGGCAGGATGTCACCGCCAATTGCGGCTCCTTTATAACCTGGTATCTTCCATTCTATTTCTGAGGGAAAAAGTTTCAATCCGTCAGCCAGCAGTTTATAGAACGCACCGATACCTAGCCCTTCAAAAACAGTCTTTGCGCTTACTCCACCGACCTCGCCGGCAACTAGAACTTCCGCACAGGCTGTACCTTCTGGATAGGGAAGCACGCCGTGTTCTTTGACAATCAGGAAGCGGCGAAGAGGTATCATCATAAGAACTCCCAGGACTCCGCCGATAATGGCTATGGTGGAAATCTTCATAATACTAGGGTTTGTTTTCCACAAAAACAAGGCAGGCAAAGTAAAAATAACACCTGCAGCCAAAGATTCTCCTGCTGAGGCTATGGTCTGAACCATATTATTTTCCAGAATTGAATCCCTCTTTAGAATACCTCTAACAATTCCCATTGAAACTACCGCCGCTGGTATGGAAGCGCTTACGGTCATGCCCACTCTAAGCCCTAGATATGCGTTGGCGGCACCAAAAACTATAGCAAGAATGATACCGACAATGAACGAAAAAGGCGTAAACTCTGCTATTATCTGATCTGCAGCTATATACGGAGTATATTCATTTCCGGAAGCACCGTTATAAGCTTGCTTTGAGAGCTTTTTCTTTTTTTCCACTTAATCTTCCTCCTTCTTTATCATCTCTTAATCTTAAAAAAGTTAATTAGTTCCTTCTTACTCTAATTTACTTTTCACCCCCTTGTCTGTTTTACGACATAAGGATACGTAGTAAAGACATGGCTGAAATGAAAACAAACACGCTCAGGAAAGGTTAAAACTTTAAGTTATAATTCCCTTTAAATTATTATACCTTTTATTCTAAAAAAATGCAAACGTTCTTTTAATTTAGATTTAAAATTATAAATTTTACTATATTTACCATAGTATTGAGAAAAAAATTTTTTCTGTATAAATGTTGATAATTTCAAACCGATGTGATAAAGTAAAAAATGTATTAATCCTTGAAAAACTATTTCTTCCGTGGTAAAATTAATTTCGATTGAGGAGGTGAAAGTTTTGGCAAATACAAAATCTGCAAAGAAAAGAATATCAGTTATTGCAAAAAGGACTTTGCGTAATAAAATGATAAAATCAAGAGTCAAAACATTTATTTCTAACTTTAATAAAAGTTTAGCCACAGGAGATATAGAAACAATAAAAGAAAAATTAAGACTTGCTGTTAAGGAATTGGACAAAGCTGTCACAAAAGGAGTTCTTCACAAAAACACAGCAGCAAGAAAAAAATCCAGACTTTATGCAAAATTCAATGCGCTTTTAAAATCAGCAAGTAACGAATAAAGCGTACCTTTAAAGTACGCTTTTTATCATTTACACAATTTTTTTATAAGGTCTTCCAATGTTAAATTGCTATCTCCCCCTGTTTTCAAGGCAATATCACATTTTAAACACTCTTTGTATGCCCTTTCTAAATCCTCTTTTTTAAAAAGTTTGCTTTGTCTTGTTAGTTCTTCTACTACAAAATATGGCACTCCTAAAGAAGATGCTATACTCCTTTTATCTACAAATTTTCCTTCAAAAGTTTTGATTTTAGCAATGAGCCTCATCTGTCTTATTATCATGGATAATATAATAAGAGGTACTTCTCCCTTTTCTAAAAGGGCGTATAAGACTTTATAAGCTTCTTTTTCTTTCTTCCTCCCTATGGCACTAACAAGATTGAAAATGTTTTGTTGCAGGTTTATACTAAGGACTTCTTTCATTTTTTCCATTTCTATTTTTTCGCTGTCCGAATAACAAATCACTTTATGTATTTCATTAACAATAGCATACAAATCAGTTCCTACACTTTTTACAAGGTATTCTGCATCAGCTTTAGTTATCTTTTTCCCACTTTTTACAAAGAAATAGCCTGTATAATTTACAGCTTCTTCAAAAGAAAGTCTTTGAAAATATACTATTTTACCAATTTTTTCTACTAATTTATTAAATTTCTTTCTCAAATCTATCTTTTCACCACCTACGATAATCAAAACCGTTTTGTTCTCCGGCATGTTAGTCTTTTCTTCAATATAATTCATAAGCTTTTTTAAACTTTTATCATTCAATCTTGAAAGTTGGTCCTCCTCGTTTTTTACTAAAACTAATTTATATTCAGAAAAAAACGGCAAAGTCTCACAACTTTCAATGATAGCATTTACATACTCTTCTGGGTCATTTTTTTCAATGACTATGTAGTTCATCTCATAAGTTTCTTCTTTTAATAGCTTTGACTTAAACTTTTTAATAGCGTCTAACAGCAAATATCTTTCTTCTCCGTAAAAAAGATATAAATTATGTATTTCTCCCTTCTTTAAGCTGTCTAAAAGCTCTTTGTAAGTCATCCTTTCACTCCTTAATAACCGTCTTTATATAAGCTTTTTTCCCATCTGTCTTTACAATAATAGCACCATTTTTGTCTGTTCTATACACTTTAGACCTTTCTTGAAGAGATTTTAGCACTCTCTCATGGGGAAGTCCATAACTATTTTTGCCTACTTGGATAATACATACTTTCGGATTGATTTTTTCGATAAATTCTTTTGAAGATGAAGTACTGGACCCATGGTGTGGCACTTTTAGAATATCAGCCTTTATGTCTAGATTTTTTAAAATCTCTTCGGCTGGTTTTTCTATATCACCTGTAAACAAAAACTCCATATCTTTATACTTTATTTTAAAAACAAGTCCATTATTATTTATAGGATTCTCTTCTATTAAATTTAGAGGATCAGGATGTAAAACATATATTTCTACACCATCTACTTTGATTTTATCACCCCTTTTTAAAAACACAACTGGAATATTTTTTGATTTTGCAACTTCCATCAATTTTTTGAAATTGTCATCAGCAACTTTTTGTATTCCTACAAAGATTTTGTTAACCTTCATTTGTTGTAAAATAGTAAGTATTCCACCTACATGGTCGATGTCAGTATGAGATATAAAAACTCCATCAAGTTTCATAACACCTTTATAATACAAAAATGGAAGTAGTATATCCTCTCCAGCATCAAAAGAAGAAATTGAAATTAAAGGTCTGCCTCCCCCATCTATCAAAAAAGTTTTGCCATGAGGTGTTCTTACAAAAGTACTATCCCCTTGTCCTATATCCAGGAAAGTCACTTCTAAATTTTTAGGCAATATATAATTATAAGAAAAAAAGGTTATCATAAAAGTCAAGGCAATTGTAATAAAAATCTTTTTCGTTTTTCTGTCAAAACTACTGAATGTAACTGCCAAAATTCCATAATACAAAACAATTACATAAAGAGGAGGAATAATAGTATTTATACTAGCATAAGGAAAGCTATTGAGTAAATTCGTTATGTACAAAATAGCTTCTACAAAAGGTATGTTTATATAATTTATGAAATAGGACAGGAAAGGTAAAATAAGTCCTATAATAGCCGATAAAAATCCCAAAACAACTGCCACATCTGCCAATGGTACTATTACAATATTGGATAAAAAGGAAATAATGGATATATAGTGAAAATAATACATAGTAAGAGGAATTGTACCGATTTGAGCAGAAAAAGTTATAGCAATTAAATCTCGTATTTTAGGATTTAGCATTGATAATTTTTTTTGTATTGGCTTATAAAAATACAAAATGGCTAAAGTGGCAACAAACGAAAGTTGAAAGCCGACATCCCATAGCATTAGAGGATTAAATATTAATATCAAAAAAGCAGCAAAAGACAGAGAATTTATAGAATTATGTTTTTTACCATAGGTAGTTCCAATTAAAGCGATAGAAGCCATAAGAGCTGCTCTTATAACTGGCGGATTTGCTCCTGTTAAAACTACGTAGAAGATCAATACAATTATAATAATTGGAATTTTATACCTTCTGATGTTAAAAAGACTTAACATATAAAGTACAAAACCTGTTACAATTGCTACGTGCATTCCTGATACCGAAATAATATGTGAAATACCTGCTGTCCTAAATTGCTCCAAAGTCTCATGTCCAATAAGTTTATCTCCTAAAATGAGTGACATAACAAATTTTGCATCTCTTTCGGGCATTGAATTAATATAATTAACTTCTATTTTTTCTTTTGCAGCATATATAACCTTCTCAATAAAATTTAAATTGCCTTTGCTTACAATGTCAACCGCATATTCATCTACCCTCATTAATGCATATATTCCTTTTTTCTTTAAAAAAAGATAGTAATCAAAGCCTCCTGGGTTTGTCGCTTTTTGGGGAATTGAAATTATCCCTCTTATGCTTACAATATCTCCTTCAGAAGGATATTCGCCCCCATATTGAGTAACCAATACTTTAGGTATTTTAGGCGGTTTAACTATATATTTAGCATAGCTTTCATATTCTTTTACTTCTTTTACCTTGCCATTTATAGTTGTAAACTTCCCTTCAAACTTTATATAAGGATTGGGAGAATTGATAGCATTGCTACTTAAAATTGCCCCTACAAAAATAAACGAAATTAAGAGAAGCAAACTAACATTTTTATTTTTCAAATATCCCCACAAAGAAATAGCCACTGAAATTGCTAATAAAATCAAGAAAGCAAAGGAATAAAAAACATATCTTCCAATTATTATTCCCAAAGAAAGAGCTATGGTGAGATATAAAAATGGAAATTCCATTTTATATCACATAAACTTCAAAGTCATTTGCAATTTCTGTATTTTCAAAAAACTTAACCGCTTCTTCATAATAATCATTGATAAAAATAAGCGGCGACAAATGAGTTAAAACTAGTTTTTTACACTCAGCTTTTTTAGCAATTTCAGCAGCTTCTGCAGCAGTTAAGTGGGGCCCTTGCATTCCTGTCAAGAAATTTCCATCACATAGGAATAAATCGGCTTTGTTTGCAAAAGATATTAAATCCTCATTATAAGTGGTATCACCACTATATACAAAGATTTTCTCTCCTTTTTTCATCTTCACAGCATAAGTCTCTACAGGATGCATCATTTTTTTAAAAAAAATCTCTATACCTTCTAAATTTAATATAGTTTCTCCATTTACAATGTGTAAATCGAACACATCTTTAAACTTAAAATCCTCTAAAACATTTTCTGGTGTTTGTGGACAATATACCTTTACCGGTTCAGTTAACATACCTCTTGACTTCATAATATCAAGAGCATATCTTAAAACCATCATATCTGCCACATGGTCAGAGTGTAAATGAGACAAAACTATGTATTTCAATCTATTCAAATCGTAATACCTTTGGTATCGGCTTATAACTCCACTGCCACAGTCCAATAAAATATGAGTATTTTCTTCTTCTACTAAATATCCAGAAGTAGCACCATAAGGTCCAGGAAAAGGCCCATGGCATCCTAATACTGTGACTTTCATAAATTTTTACCTCCCTCCTTAAAGCTACAAACAAACTCATATAAATCTTGGTAACTACCCCTTTGTGTCACTATTATATCTTTTGAATTTCTATTTATCATATAGTCCTCAATTAAGAATGTTTTCATTCCTAACTTAAAAGCTATCAAGTCCTCTTCTACATCATTTCCCACCATATAACAATTTTCGGGTTTTTTATTTATAACTTCTAATATCTCTTCATAGTATTGTATGTGAGGTTTGCAATAATGCATATTTTCATAAGTAGTTATAAAATCGAAATAGCTTTCAGTAAGACCTGCCCATTTAAGTCTTTCTAAAATTGCAATCCTTGGAAATACAGGATTAGTAGCTAAAACAAGTGTATAGCCTTTTTCTTTCAAAATCTCTAAAGACTTCTTGACATATTCATTAGCTTTAATATTTTTCCCCAATTTTTTGTAATCATTTAAATAAAAGTCTTCAAAAAGTACATCCAATTCTTCTTTTGGATAATTAACTTTTTCTAAAAAAGACTCAAAAAACACCTCTTCATTGGTTTTGTTTGGGTCTAAATTGTTTATCATGTCCATGCTAGCACTATAAAGGCTTTTAAACAGAAAATGAGGATCAAATAGAGAAGAAAGTTTTTTTGTAAGGCTTAAAAAGTATTCATCTAACATCTTATCCGTATCGACAGGAAGCAATGTCCCGTCCAAGTCAAACAAAAATGTATCTATCATTGTCATCACCCCAATTTCCTTTCACTATATAATGATATATTTTTGCATAAAAAAAAGCAAGGTTTTAAAAACCCTGCTACACTTTGTTAAATAATTCCAAACGAGATATCAAACGTATCAAAATATACCCTATTATTATACTTGCGAAACCTTGTACTAAATTACTTGGCACATCAACTAATGAAGTTTTAAAACCGTACATAACTCCCCCTGCAATATAGTATCCTAACACCATCCATAAAGCTCCTATAATAAGGAAAACAATCCTTAAATATTCATTAGTATATTTTTTATACATAAGTCCAACAATCAACCCTTCTATCCCTTTAATTATAAAAGTCCACGGTGCCCAATAAGCATAACCTGACAACAAATCCGCTAAAGCTGAGCCAATTCCTCCGGCTATAAACCCCATCAGAGAGCCAAATAAAGCAGAACTTAAGAATATAAAAGAATCGCCCACGTTTATATATCCTTTTGTAGCCGGTGTTGGTATCCGAATCACCATAGTACCGATAGTAACCAATGCCATCATAAAAGCCCCATATACTATTTTTTTCACCTTGTTTTGATCCATATTTTCACCTCCAACAAATTTATGTATGATAGTTTATATTATAGCATACAATTGTAATGGTGCAATCATAACAATATAATAACAAAAAAGAAAAGCCTCTTTTTTAAATTTTAAAAAGGCTTAGATATAGTTTCCCACTGTAGAATACCTGTCTTTTTTGGTAATTATATATGAAACAATCAAATCATCGAGTTTACGACTTATATCAAGCACTTTTTCATAATCAATCTCTTCTTTAGTAACAAGGTTATCTAGTTCTTTTCTTAAGACACTTATCTGTTTTTCTAACACTTCATTACTTTTCATTTCAGTTACCCCTTTTTAAGAGTTCGTATATACAATTTTACCATCATAATACAAAAATTACAATAGGTTTTATTAAGAAACAACTTTTAATTTATCTACTATATTAACTAATTTCTTATAAATTTCTACAATTTCTTGTCCACACTTTACTTTCCAATCAATTTCTCCCTCATTTACCTGTATTGCTTCCTTATTTAGAATTCTATTTAAGATGTCATCACTCTTTATTTTTTCCTTAATGTTCTCCATGCTCCGTTTTAATTCTTCATCTATTTTTTTTACTACACCCATCTCTCTACTCTCCCCATTTAAATGTTTATTATAATATATTCTATATATGTTATAAATTTCCTGCTGAAATTTAAAATTTTTTACTTTTTTTATTTCACCCATAATAATTTTAAAAAATATTTAAAACCTTGTTCGTTGCTAATTATAATCTGTGATAAGCCTTTATCCCTGGCTTTAAATCCACTTGTTTAATCATATCTTCTATAAAATTTTCTAGAATAACAAATATCTCTTCTATATAACAATTGCATGGAAGTTATCCATGCAATTGTTATTCATATACTTTTGTCCCTAAAACAGTAGTAAGTTTTCTAAACTCTTCTATTATCTTTTTTGTTATAGGACCAGGCTTCCCATCTCCGATTACCCTATGATCCACTTCCACTACTGGTACTGCTTCAGCAGCCGTACCTGTCAAGAAACATTCATCTGCAGTATATACATTAAATAAAGAAAAATACTTTTCTTCAAAAGGTATCCCTAATTGTTTTGCGATATCTATTATCGTAGCCCTTGTAATCCCTCCTAATGCTCCTACTGCAGAAGGAGGAGAATATAACGTACCATTTGAAACTATAAAAATATTGTCACCGGTACATTCAGCCACATATCCTTCTTGATTTAAAATCAAAGCCTCTGGATATCCTGCTTTTACTGCTTCAATTTTTGCGAGTATATTGTTTAAATAATTTAATGACTTTATCTGAGGATCTAAAGTCTGTATTGAATTTCTCCTATAAGTAGAAGTAATAATTTTTAAACCATTTTGATACATAGATTCAGGATACAAAGCAATCTTATCCGCTATTATTACAACTGTGGGTTTAGGACATTTATATGGGTCAAGGCCTAAATCACCTTTTCCTCTTGAAACTACAAGCCTTATGTAAGCATCCCTTAAATTATTAATTCTTACTGTTTCAATAACCTTTTCTTTCATCTCTTCCATCGTTATAGGAATGTCAAGAAGAATAGCCTTCGCCATACTGTAAAGCCTTTTTAAGTGTTCATCAAGTTTAAATATAACTCCATCATAAGCCCTTATGCCCTCAAAAATTCCGTCCCCATAAAGATAACCATGATCAAAAACCGAAACTGAAGCTTTTTCACTGTCCACAAATTCACCATTTACATATACTAATCCCATATTTTTATGACTCCTCCTTTACTTCGAATTAATTTAGTAAAATTTTATCACTTTAAAAGAGTTTAGTCAATGTAATGTAAAAACAAAAAGCCTCCTTATGGAGGCCTTTTGCTTTAGTTACTCAGCTTTTATAGCACCTGTTGGGCACACAGCTTCGCAAGCACCACAGTCAATACAAGTATCAGGGTCGATCTCGTATTTTCCATCCCCTTCATGGATAGCATCTACCGGGCATTCCGCCGCACAAGCTCCGCAACTTATACATTCGTCGGTAATGTAATGTGCCATTATTTTCCCCTCCCTGTATACAGTATGTAACTCCACAAACATTATAAATTATTTATACAGAATTGTAAACAGCCCAATAAAACCTTTGTAATGGGTATTGTCAAATTGTAAAACCTATGATATAATTACTTTCGTCAAGACGCTGCCGAATGGTGTAATGGTAGCACAGGTGACTCTGGATCATCTGGTCTAGGTTCGAATCCTAGTTCGGCAGCCATTATGGCCCCATCGTCTAGCGGCCTAGGACATCGCCCTCTCACGGCGAAGACAGGGGTTCGAGTCCCCTTGGGGCTACCAATAAAGGAAGAAAAGGCATCCGGTAGATGCCTTTATATTTTTAATATAGCTTTTATCAGTAACCCTCCAAAAAGAGCTATAAGCATACTCAACATCGTCCCTATTAAGTAGTATTCTGCAAAATCTTTATTATCTAGCTCTTTATACCTCGCAATAGACTTAGCACCAATCACAAAACTAGCTGCCGCTATTTGATTGACGGCAATTAACGTCACCATCAAAGTCCGCTCTAGCATACCAATTATTTTCCCTGAAGACGTTATTTCCATTTTAGAAATATGAATATTTAGACTTAAAAGCACGTATTTTATGAAAATTGCTCCTCCAAAAATGACATAAATATAAATGCAGAATACAGCAAATATTTTAAAGTAGATTTCCGGATAGGAAAAACAAAAGACATCAATAAGTTTTAAAGAAATAAAATAAATAGTAAGAAAATGAAAGATTTGATCTCCTATAAAGAAATAAACATTGTCTGTTTTTGCAATTTTATATTTCAAATAATCAATTATGATATGAACAAAAGATAAAAATATTAAAAACAAAATTGCTTTAAATTTAAAGAAGGGTAAAACCAACAGGTTTAGTACTAGCACAACCAAAAAATGTTTTATAAATCCTTCAATTAGTCCCTTACTTTTCTTAAGCACAATAGAGTCTGTTTGAAATAGGTAATCACTCAAACCATGAGATAAAAAGAGCAATGTTAAAACAAAATTTTGGCTATTCATTTGTATTGCCCTCCAATACAAATTTCAACAATCGGACAATGGCTTTTTCCCCTCTTACAACAGCTTGCCATCTAGCTGCATTGCACCTTTTTGCCACATTTTGTGGCATTACTTTTAAAATTTGAGCCGCTTTTTTGTAGGTTCCATATTTTTCATAATTCATAACTGCCTCCCATTGAGCCCTAGTCCACTTAGACTGTAAAGCATCCAATAAAGTAAATAGAGCAGTAGTAGCTTCTTCTATAAACAAATCTCCAGTTTTCACTATTGTAATAGCATTTTTATCACATAAAGACAAGGCCTCTCTCGCCCTATAAAAAGCTTCTCCGTCCATTTCCCAAGAATTTTTTTCTATACCTGTGGAAATAGATCCTATGCCAATTCCAATGCGTAAACCTGCAGGGAAAAAGTTATATCTGAGATTCCTAACGACAGCTGGCAAAAAATCTACCTGTTTTAAAATTCCTTGTATTTCATCTCCTCTCATGAGTGAAAACTTTACAAGCAAATAATCTTCGCACGCCTCATTTACTTCTTCCACCGCTTTTATAAAATTTTCCCTCTTAATCCCTTTGGCTAATAACTCTCTTGAACCAATTATGTCGCCTGTTATAACTATATACACACGTTATCACCCTTTCATGGGTTAAAATAATAGTATCACCCTTATGAGGGTAATACTATTGTCTATAGTAGTAAAAATTATACATTATGTCAATATTTTTATGGGTTCTTCATCTTTTCAATAAAATCTAAAGCTTTTTCAATTCTCTGGATAGTTCTTTCTTTTCCCAAAAGTTCCATTATGTCAAATAGTCCTGGCCCAAAAGTTCTCCCTGAAATAGCTAATCTAGTAGGATGAAAAAGTTCACCGCTGGATATTTGTAATTCCTCAACAAGTTTGCGATAAACTTTCTCAGTCGTAAATTTATCAAAAGGTTCTACTTCTTTTAAAGTCTCTGCTGCTTTTTTCAAAATTTCTGCGACTTTCTCTTTAGTAAAATACTTTTTGACTCCTTTTTCTTCATACTCGTTAACTTCTGTAAAATAATAACTCATGGCATCAGCTATATCCACTAGAGTTTTTTCCCTTTCTCTTACTATACTTACTATTTTTTTGATGTAGTCATAATCGAACTCTTCCCTAATTAAGTTTTTATCTTTCAAAAATGGAATAACTGCTTCAGTTAACTTATCTAAATCGTAATTCCTTATGTAATGGCCGTTTATCCAAGTCAGCTTTTGTACATCGTAAACAGCTGGATTTTTTGATACCCTTTCTAAAGTAAATTCTTTTATGCTTTTTGAAACATCAAAAATTTCCTCCCCGTCCTTTGGCATCCATCCTAGTAAGGTTATATAATTTACAATCGCTTCAGGGAGATATCCTTGCTCTTCAAACTCTTGCACGGAAGTAGCTCCATGTCTCTTACTAAGTTTACTCCTATCAGGAGCTAAAACCATAGATACATGGGCAAATTGAGGAGTTTCTAAACCTAAAGCCTCATAAATTAGTATTTGCTTTGGAGTATTTGATAAATGTTCTTCTGCCCGTATAACATGAGTTATCCCCATTTGGTAATCATCTACCACAGTGGCAAAGTTATAAGTAGGCATATTGTCTGATTTCATAATTATAAAGTCATCAATAGTAGAATTATCAAATTCTACGTCTCCTCTTATTATATCGTGCACAATTGTTTTTCCTTCACTAGGCACCTTTAATCTTATAACGGGCCTTTTGCCTTTTTTTAAATACTCTTCAATTTGTTCTCTGGTCAAATTCCTACATTTTCCTGTATACATAAAGGGCCTACCTTCATTTTCTGCCCGTCTTCTCATTTCCTCTAGCTCTTCTTTTGTACAAAAACAGTAGTAAGCCTTGCCCTCATCTAATAATTTATTTGCGAATTTTCTATATTCATCTAACCTTTGGGATTGGTAAATAGGTCCTTCATCCCAATCAATACCTAACCACTTAAGTCCATCAAGTATTCCTTTCATAGATTCTTTTGTAGACCTTTGTAGGTCAGTATCATCCACCCTTAAAATAAATTTTCCTCCATAGTGCCTTGCAAAAAGCCAATTAAAAAGGGCTGTCCTGGCACCGCCTATATGTAAACTCCCTGTAGGACTTGGAGCAAATCTTACTCTTACTTCACCCATCTTTTTCACCTCTTATAAGTTTAAACTATTTTGATTATACTTTAATTGAATTGTTTTTTCAACAAAGAAGTATTTCAACAAAAATTTGTGGTATAATCATACTATAAACTTAAAAAAAGGAGCTGTTAGTGTGAAAGATATTGCTATAAACCTATTAGAAGAAAGAGGAGTTACTTTAGAAGATATGGCAGTATTAGTACTAGACTTGCAAAAAAGGTACTATGATGATTTAACAATAGAGGAATGCATAGAAAATTTACATCATGTGCTTGAGAAAAGAGAAGTTCAAAATGCAATTTTGACAGGTATTGCGTTAGACAAATTAGCAGAAAAAGACATGTTAGAAGAACCTCTTTTGTCTATTATAAAAAGAGATGAACCTTTATACGGCATCGACGAAATTTTAGCCTTAAGCATTACAAATATTTATGGTTCTATAGGTTTTACTAATTTTGGATATCTCGATAAAGTAAAACCTGGTATAATGGGAAACCTTAATAAAGATAAAGATAAAAAGTGTAATACCTTTATTGATGACTTAGTAGCTGCAATAATCGCCGCGGCTTGTGCTAGAATTGCCCATTCTAGAAAAGAAGTTTTATAAATATTACTTTTGTAAAGTAAACTTTACATAGCCCTCTTCGGTCTTAACCTTTTTTAATTTAAATCCTTCAACAGGAATTTTAATGTTTATGGTGGTATCATAGCCATAGAGAATCTTTTGAAGCAACTGGTCGTTAATTTTTATATCTCCTATATTCAGAGAAGTTATTAACAATTTAATCTTGTTATCTTCTATTCCAAAATTTCCTTTTAAAGTGTATGAATCATCATCTTTTATTTCAAAACCTTCTTTGCTAAAAGAAACTGTTATATTTTTTAACTTATTACTGTAAGAACGTATCATCTTTGTTACATCAGCATCAGAAAAAGAAGCAGATATGTCAAAAAAAGAAAACCTCAAATCTTTATACTCCAAAGTATCCCATGGAAGTTGGGAAAGATGGCTTAATAAATAATCTAAAGAAGGAAACATTTTGTCCAAATTATCAGCTAGTGTAAATATTTTTTGATAATTTGCAATTTTGATTTTTATCTCTTCTAACATTTGGCTTTTTGCTAACCTTAATTCATCTATTTTTTTTAACAATTTTATTTGTTCTTTTTGTTTTTCTATAAGCTGTAATCTTTGGGAGGTTAGTCTATTTTCCTCTTCTTTTTTATATTTTACAAGCTTATTTAAATTATCTAGTTTATTGTAGAAATAATTGGTAATAATGTCTATGTAAATAAGCCTATGCAACAACTCACTGGAATTTTGTGCCATAAGTAGAAGTGATAGTATAGCATTTGCCCCATCCATATACAAAAACCTAAACCAAGTCTTTAATACCTCTTTTTCCTTTTCTATCTCTTTACTTACTATTTGTATTTCTTTAGATTTTTCTTGAATAACTACAGCTAAATTTTCAATATCAGCCATTAAATTTTCCAAAAACTTTTGTGTTTTAAGCCTTTCTACTTCAAGATTCAATAGCTCTAGTACAAGTTTTTGTTCTTCCACTTTCGCCCTATTAAGCTCAGAAGAGGTATCAATCTGTGCTGGTACTAGCATAAAATTAAATAAAAAAATACTCACAGTTATAACAGCTATCAGCCTTTTCATAATACCCCTCATTTAATATAGAATTTTTTGTTCTATGTGGAACTATTTAACATACTAATCAACGGTAATTTTATCTTTTATCTGTTCAAACATTTTAGGACCTATTCTAGGGACATTCATTATGTCTTCAATCTTTTTAAAAAAACCTTTGTTTTCTCTAAATTCGATTATCCTCTCAGCCGTTACAGGTCCTATTCCTGGTAAAGTTTCCAATTCTTCTTTGGTTGCAGTATTTATGTTTATTTTTTCGCTTTTTTGTAGTGTCTTTGCAGAAGAAGTATTATATATCTCACCCTTTTTTGGGACTATTATCATTTGTTCGTCCTTGACTCTTTGTGCAAGATTTATATTGGAAAGGTCTGCTTCTTCCAAGGGTCCTCCTGCTTTATTTATAGCATCCATTACTCTTTCTCCTTCCTTCATAGTATAGACCCCCGGATTTTTTACTAATCCTGTAACATACACTTTTATTTCTAAAGGTTCTTCCTTGTTTTCCTCCTTCTCGGCAATTGTTTCTATCGCTATGCTTTCATTACTTTCATTGATGACAAATTCATTTTTTAATTTAAAATTTTGGTAAATTACATATCCTGAAACCGATAATATAAGGCATAATATAACAATAATAGCATATTGCTGTTTTTTTGAAAAACAAGGCATATTAACACCTCTTTTTACAGCGTCCTTTATTTATTTCTACATGAATTAAAAAATTCCTTTTTATTTTTTGCGTTTTTTTGTTATACTTTAAGTATCAGCATAAATTGGAGGCATAAAAATGAAAAAAATGGTAGCTTCTTTGCTCATACTATTTATTTTGGTAGTACAAATAACTCCTGTATACGCTAATGTGCCATCACCACCTGAAATTGTAGGCCCAACTGCAGTTTTAATGGATTTTACAACAGGTCAAGTATTGTACGATAAAAACATGCACAAAAGAATGTACCCTGCAAGCACAACTAAGATTTTGACCGCAATTATCGCCATTGAAAAGGGAAACTTAAATGACATCGTAACAGCCAGTGATAATGTTACAAAAATAGATGGAAATTCAATATTTCTTTCTCCTGGTGAACAACTTACGTTAGAACAATTACTTTATGCAATTATGTTAGAATCAGCTAATGATGCTGCCATCGCTATCGCTGAACATATTGGTGGAAGCGTAGAAAATTTCGCTAAAATGATGAATGAAAAAGCCAAAGAAATTGGGGCTTACAATAGCCATTTTGTAAATCCAAATGGTCTTCCTGATGAAAACCATTATTCCACTCCTTATGATATGGCATTAATAGCAAGGTATGCAATGCAAAATCCTGAATTTAGAAAAATAGTAACTACAATACATTACCAAATTCCTCCTACTAATAAGTTTGATAAAGTAAGAGACCTATGGTTAAGCAATCGCTTAATTAAACCTTCAAGTTTTCGCTATGAAGGAGCTGACGGAGTAAAAACGGGATATACGGTTGCAGCTGGTCAAGTTTTAGCAGCTTCTGCAACGAGAGAAGGTCGCAGACTTATCTCCGTCATAATGGGTGACCAAGGAACAAACATTTGGACAGATACTATAAAACTTTTGGATTACGGGTTCCAAAACTTTAGTTTAGTGAAAAAAACAGAAAAAGGTGAGGTAGTAACCTATATCGATTTAGGAAAGTCTCACTTTAAACTTCCTCTTATTGCAAAAGAAGACTTTTACTATGAAGTCCCTAAAGGGCAAGAAAATTCTATAGAAACTCAAATAATACTTAATAAAAAAATAAAAGCACCAATAAATAAAGGAGACATATTAGGTTACATTAAATACACTTTAAATGGAAAGGAGATAGGTACAAATCATCTTATTGCAGCGGAATCTGTTTATAAAAACTTTTTGGGATACTATTATACAGAAAACCAATCTTTTGAAATAAAAAACAATCCCGTAAAATTTATTGCTGGAGCAACGATTTTAGGAACAGCTTTTCTCCTTTGGAGAAGACGGAAAATTAGAAATAGAAAAAAATATATCTTCTCAAAATATTGATTTAAAAAGAGGGCAGAATGCCCTCTTTTTATGCATATATTTGGTTGTCATTGAGACTTCTACTTCTTCCCATGTCCTTTATAAAAGAATCAACATTAAAAAATCTTTTTAAAATTTTAAAATAATACAGCTCTTCCTTTGACTTTATTTCAAAACCGTTAGAAAGGAATCTATTTTTTATATACTCTGCATCACTAATTTCTGATTCAGCTATCTTATTCAATATTTCAGATGTACCACTTCCTATTGCAAATTTTTCTTTTCTTCTCCATACAATTGACTCTGGTAAGTAATTTTCTGCAAGTTTTCTAAGTATCCACTTTTCGGTTTTTTCTCGGCCGTTAATTTTAAATGACGGCGTTATTCTAAACGCGTACCGTAACACTTCTACATCTAAAAACGGTACACGTCCTTCAATAGAATGTGCCATTGTCATTCTGTCAACTCTTTGAAGATTTGTATTATGCAAATTTCGAGTTATATATTTTAATTCGGATTGTAATTTCCAAGGACTGGTATAATTTTTAAGGTAATGGTATCCACTAAACAATTCATCAGCACCTTCTCCCGAAAGAATAACTTTTACGTAATTGCTTGCAAGTTTTGATACAAAATATGTTGCAACAGCACTTCTGACTAAGGCTGGATCACAGGATTCAAGATAATATATAACTTCGGGTAAAATTTTTTTTATGTCCTCCTCTGTATAAATAAATTCATGGTGAATCGTCCCCACATAATCAGCAACAACTCTTGCGTTCTTTAAGTCATTACTTCCTTCGACGCCTACTGCAAATGAATGAAGGGGGTTTTTGTATTTTGCTGCTATCGCTGCGATAAGGCTGCTATCCAATCCGCCACTTAAAAATACTCCAACAGGCACATCAGCAATCAACCTTTTTCTTACTGAATCCTCTAATCTAAGCCTTAATCCATTAATAATATTATTAACATCTGCAAAATGCATCGGATCCTGTGGAATTGTATAATATTTCTCAAATCCGTTTTCAGTTGTATAAATATATCCATTAGGAAATTCATTTATATCATCAGTTACTTCCTGAAGTGCTTTAATCTCCGAAGCAAAGGCAAAATACCCTTCTTTTGTTTTGCCATAATACAATGGCTTTATTCCTAAAGGATCACGAGCAATAAATATGGTCTTTTTTTTAGAGTCATAAATAGCTAAAGCAAACATTCCATCAATATAGTTAACACAATTTTTACCTAGTTCTTCATACAAATGAATTATTACTTCGCTATCAGTATCTGTGGAAAAAGTATGGTTTTTTAACTCTTTACGCAATAATTGGTAATTGTAAATTTCTCCATTATAAATAAGCCAATACCTACCATCTTCGTTTTTTATAGGTTGACGTCCATGATAAAGGTCAATTATCGTCAGCCTATTATGGCCTAATGTAATATTTTCATCTGCAAAAATCCCTGACTCATCCGGGCCACGATGTCGTATTTTATCAAGCATCCTTTTTATTTTACTCTTATCACCAGTTCCTATAATTCCTGCTAATCCGCACATTTAGCTATCATTCCTCCTCTTCAGATATATTCAAAGAAATTCAATAAGGAACGTAAGAAAAGATCTTACGTTCCCAAGTTTTTATACTTCTATAGCTGATTTTTCATATTCACGTAAAATCCTTTCTACCCTTTCTTCTTCAGGTATTATTCTATGCTTCTCATAGTCATAAGCATAGCATGCACCATCTATTACTTTGGTTTGCAATTCTCCTTTTGCATACTTGTTACCCTTGAGATGTGGTGCATCTAATAGACCAATCTTTATCGCCAATGCCAACACATCTGGATCTGCCAGTGGATCAAGACTGTAAGGTGCCAAGCTTTTTATCGCTTCCAATAAAATCCTTGTCTCTTTCTTTAACTGTTCTTTTCTTTGAATTACTTCTTTATCCTGAGTCAAATCAGGCATTCCAAACATAGAATTTTTTATCACGGCTTTTACTATTTTAACGCTTTCAATTATATCTTCTGGCGTTGCAGCATGATGAGCTTCACAATATCCCACTACGTGATATATATGAGGTCTTATAGCCATAGAGAGATAAGCACTAGAAGCTAACTGACCCTTGGCTTCTAAAAGGTCAGTTGGAAAACTTGCAAGTCCCGCTCTTGCTTGCCTTATCACTCTGAAATTTTCATCTTGCAATTCTTCTATTAGCTCTATCTTAGCTAACATTTTTGCCAAATCCATTTTTGGTGAAATAGAAGCAGGCACGTTAAACATAAATTGTGCTACATAGTCTTTAACACCCATTTTTTTTGCATTATATGCCGCAAGATATGCCGTTGTTACCCCAATTACATCATGAGCATCCCTCAAGCTCCAATGGTGTGGCTCGTTTACCTCCACTGGTACTCCTCTTTCAGCATGCCATTTCATCAATTGTTGATTTTCTCTGATTGAAGTGTTAACATCTCTTGGACCTCTTCCATCGAGAACATTGTACCAGCTAAGTGGTATTGCTGCCCACGCATTGTGAATCGTTCGCAAAAGCATTTCCGCCATCTTAAATACGTCATTTGTACCACTGTAGCATCTTAAAAGTGGGAAATTACCCCTTCTTGAAGCTTCATATATCCTTATCAAGTCTTCTTCCTTTCTTATAGGAACGCCGCCTGCTCCATCTAAAGATTTATCATATTTCTTATCAAAGAAATGCTCTTGAGCATTTTGGTCTGGCGCGAGAGAAATTACATCTAAAATTTCTGCCTCTGCTATCTTCTTAACACCTTCTATAGTATCTTCTAATGAAGGAAGTCCAAAGTGGTGTCTTATGATAGGATAAGGGAATTTATCTTCTATTCTTCCTATTAGTGTATCAGCAAAAACTCGTCGTCTATAATTTGTGCTTCCTCCTCTTAAAAAATTAATTGTAGCTTCATCACCATTTTTACCATCAAAAACTGCTACAAATATTCCTGACCTTCTTGCCACGTCTGCAGTAGGCTCTGTACCGCCAAACACCCACCTAATATGTTGCAAATTATTTACTTCTATTTCCTTTTTTAGTTCTTCTAAAAGTTTTTCAAGAGCAGAAGGAGTCAATCTATAGCTTACTCCTACAATTGACGGCTTATGTTTTTTAACGGCTTCTATCAATTTCTTTATAGGAACAGCAGGACCCAAAAATATAGTTTCATAACCTTGCTGTTCTGCAAATTTTAAAAAGTTATATACACCGGCCACATGGACACAATTACCTATCGCTGCCGCTACAATTAACCTTTTCACGCTATAGTTACCTCCTTTCTTTTTCCTTCCACCAACTCTATAATTTCCTCTACTGTTTTCCCTTGGATCCCTAGTTTCTCAGCCGTCCTTCCAATATTCCAATAATCTTTTCCGTGCATAACCGAAGCAAGATGTATAACAGCATCAATAGTGGGAGTCTTAATGCCTATTTCTTTTCCTATAGAAGACATAGGCACCAAGCTCATAGGAACATCTTCAAATATATAACGACAATCTAATGTTTGAGGAGCTAATAAGCCAACATAAGCTTTTGTATTTTGAATTGCCTCATATAGATTTTCTCCTTCTGCATTATAACTTTCTTTTAGCCATCTTTTAGCTGAAATAGTATTTACACCTAGAGCTTTTGCCACCATCATTCTTTCGTTGTCTATTTTTTCCAATATTTTTGCAACAGAAGGAGAAATACCCTCCCGATAAAATTCAAAATTCCCTTTTGTAGTTTCTATTCTTGCTGCATTAAGTAAAGTTGGTGCAGGGTGAAAAACAGCTCCAAAATTGTTAAGGCTTGTTTCCAAAACATTTTGCGCTGGAATAAATTGAGGAAAGGCGGTATTAAGCGCTTCCACTACCATTTCTGTTTTATCGTTAGGTATCGCAGCAACAGCCACAACTTCCTTTACCATAAATATTTTGGATTTTCCCATGGAAGACCTGCATGCATATATTAAAGTATCCGTTTCTGCAATAATTACATCCAAATCTTCTCGTCTTCTTATAATATTATAAAATTCCAAAGCACCACCAGTTCTTCCTGGGGTTAATACAACTATTTGACCATCCTTAAGATATGGCAACATCTCTTCAGCAATTTTATAATGGGCAGAAGCAGGAACTGCCACTAAAATTATATCAACATCTTTAATAGCTTTCTCTATGTCATCAGTTATCACACTTAATTTGCCAAAGCCTTTTACTTCTCCTTCTAATTCAATACCACCTTTTTCTATAATAGGAAGTAATTTTTGATAGGTTCTATTGTACAAATTAACTTTATGACCCTTTAAAGCGAGATGCCCCGCTATCGCTTGACCCCCATTCCCAGCTCCAACTACTGCAAAAGAGAGTTGCTTCATTTTAGTTACCCCCTTTTAAAGAAATGAAAAAGCTATAGAGGAAAATCTATAGCTTCAGCCTTGGGTGTCTGAAAAGACATAAAAAGACACCACTGCTATCATCCTCCTCTTTCAACGCTTACGAGGTTAGCTGACGGGTTCGGGTCGAAAGATAACCCTACCATCTTATCAAAAGATGGATTCACCCCCAAAGTGGTTCCCCCGCTTCTTTACGAATTCAGCGTTTAGCATTTTATTTAATTTTCAAATTTATTTTTATTATATCATAAAGCAAAAAACTTGTAAAGGAAAACATGTTAATATTTACTAAAATCTCCTCCTACTCTTATTTCGTCTAAATAATTGTATATGGTATATCTGGATACACAAAGTATCTTAGCAACGTAATCAACAGCACCTCTTATCAAAAAAGTCCCTTTTTCATCTAACATTTTGACCACTTGTACCTTCTCTTCTTTTGTCATGAAATTTACAGGTTTTCCGTAGTTTTCCAATGTGGTGTTTACTATACTTTCAAGTACATCACTAACACTTCCTGCATAAGCCTCCCGAGCTTCTTCATTGGTATCCGCTACATCGCAAAACTCTGATAAAGTATTTTTTACCATTACAAATTCCGAAATATCGATGTTGATTGTAAGACACCCCACAGGTTTACCATTTTCATCTTTTATAAAAAGAGCAGACGACTTCAAAATCTTACCATCTTTACCTTTACTCTTATAGTTTATTAAATTTTCAACATTTTCAGATTTCAATATTTTCGCAATGTTCTCAGGCAAAGGGTTCCCTACATCTCTTCCTGTGACATGTCCGTTTACAATTGCAATAATTGGATTTTGAGGTGAAGAAAAGTCATACAGTGCCACTTCACAATTTTTTCCAAATGTATGTGCTTTTCCTTCTATCATAGGGATTATGCTCTTCAAGATAGGATGAGTCTTCATTTGCTCTAAATCCCCCTAATCATACCATATTAAATATATGCAATTAGGTAATGAAAAATTACTGACTAGGCTCAAATTTATTTTTAAAAAGACGGAATGCTGATAAAAAATTTATTAACGTTATTATACATACCTCAAACAAGGTTGTCAAGCACTATTTCCTTTGCATCCGCCCATAATCTCTCTAAATCATAAAATTCCCTTTCTATTTGCTGGAATATGTGAACTATCACATCACCATAATCCATTAAAACCCATTTCCCCCAATTGTAACCTTCGATATGATCCACCAGAATGCCTTCTTCCATGAGTTTCTTTTCAATTTCCTCTGTCAACGCTTTAACATGAGTGTCTGAATTGCCAGTAGCAATAATAAAATAATCTGCGACAACTGTTAAATCACCTATATATAAAATTTTTATATCAGAAGCTTTATTATCTTCTAAAACTTTATAAATTTTAAATACTTTATCTTTTACGTCTATCACTAAATCACCCTCCACCTTATATATTTTTCCCCAAAATTATAGTTATATCAACATTACTGCCTCCATTCGTATCTTCCACTACAATAGCATTTTTTAAAATTTTCTTCAAATCTTCTACTACTTTTTTATCATCAGTCCTATTAATTATCTGAGTAGTGTTGTAAGTGGTACCTATTACATTCCCTATCTTCACTACATCATACCCTTGTTGTTTTAACAAATCAGCTGTCTTTGCGGCTACTCCTGGTATACCACCGCCATTTAAAACCTCTATTTTTATATTTTTGTTAACTGCCATCTCATTAGTTTTATTATCTATATTGCCATCTAAATTCGCTATAAATTGTCTTACTTCTTGTAGATCTGTAATATAATAAGCAATCCCATCAATGTACTGAGGAGTACCAGGCAAAGTAGCTGTTTTTATATTGTCTTTGTTAAGTTTTAAAAGATAATCTGCATATTTTAACATAGTAGTAGGTGGTATGTTTGTTTCTACGTATTGATTTATAGTTTTTAATATACGATGAATTTTTAACAAAGTACTGGGGTCTTTAGCTTTTTCAAACATTGCTAATAAAAATTCCCTTTGTACTTTGACCCTTTCTAAATCTTGTTCTGCATAACCATGTCTAAATCTCACCAACTGTAAAGCCTTTTCTCCATCCAAAAGTTGTACACCTTTTTTCAAATGTATGTGAAGATTTCCCGCATTGTCATCATAATTCATGTCCATAGGAACGTTCATCTCTACTCCGCCTAAATCATCTACTAATTGTTTAAAACCTTCATATCCAATCTTTACATAATAATCAACAGGTTCTCCAATAAGCTGTGACACCGTATCCATCACCAACTGAGGTCCACCTATTGGATAAGCAGCGTTTATCTTTTGTGTCCCATATTTGTCAAGTTTAATCATTGTATCTCTTGGAATAGATAAAATATAAGCTTTATTAGTTTTAGGATTATAAGATAATAATATCATAGTATCAGAACGCCTTGGATCTGTTGGCGATGTTTCATCAACTCCTAAAACTAATATATTTATTTTCTGAATCGTTTCTGAATTTGTGTTTTCACTGCTTCTTTGCATCAAAAAGCTATCTGACGGATTTAGAGACTTTAAAAAAATATACCCTCCTACCCCTGCCGATAACAAACTTAACAATAATATCGCAGATATAACTTTTAATACTTTTCTCATTTATCTCCACTCCCAAGCTTCAGAAGAATATAGTTTCGAGCTTTTACTGTTTTTTCATAAAGAAGTAGTCCCCTCTGTAAGACATAACAAATTGTACTATCAAAAGACTTTAACAAAGCAAGCTCCAAATTTTCTTCTGCTAATTCTCTTAATTGCGTTACCCCTTCAAAATCTCTATTAGGCTCTATATAATCCGCAAGAAATACTATTTCATCCAAAAGACTCATATTAACATCCCCAGTAGTGTGAAGAGAGATTGCCCTTTTTATTTCTTTATCTTTGATTCCAAAAATTTCTTCTACTAAATGCGCACCTATAGGACCGTGTAAAAGAAAGGGTGCATTTTTTAAAACATCGTCTACTTCAATTCCATATCTTTGAGCAAATTTTAAAAGTTCTTCATCAGAATAGCTCTTTGCACAATCGTGCAACAAACCTGCAACTTGGGCTTTTTCTACATCAGCACCATATTTTTTAGCAAGATGTATTGCAGTTTCCATAACACCTATAGAGTGTAAATACCTTTCCTTATCTAGCAAACTTCTTAGTTTGCTTTTTAAAAGTTCTATGTCATACTCCATTTTCATCATCCTTTTTGTACAAACCATATTTTTGAATATATCTTTCCACAGACTCTGGCAGCAAATACTTTATAGGTCGGCCCCCTGCTACTCTTTCCCTTATATCGGTGGAGGATATAGCCAAAGAAGGAACAGTCACTTTGTAAATGACATTCCCATAAAACTTTCTAATTTTGTTTAATTCTTCATCTATTCTATCGCCTTCAACTCCTGGCCTAGTTGCGGCAACAAAATTACACATCTTTAAAAGCTCATCTGCACTTTTCCAAGTCAAAATCTCCAAAACAGCATCCGCTCCTGTTATAAAATAAAGTTGAGTTTTATCCCCATAAATTTTTTTAAACTCTTTGATAGTATCAATCGTATAAGTATACCCTTCCCTGTCAATTTCAATCGTCGATACCTCAAAAAAAGGATTAGTTATTGTGGCAAGTATAGTCATTAAATAACGATGTTTTTTATCTGTCACCTTTCGCTTTACTTTATGAGGTGGGTTGCCTGCTGGAACAAAAATCACCTTGTCCAATTTGAATTCAGCCCTTACCGCTTCAGCAGTAACTAAATGACCATAATGAATAGGGTCAAAAGTGCCTCCCATTATCCCAAGTCTAAGCTCCATTTCCAAGTTACTATCCCCCAATTTATATTTCTTTTATATTATACATTATACATTAAAAGAGGTAAACTGCACAAGCTTACCCTGAGACCTCATTAAAGTAAATAAAAAAGTGGAATCAAATTCCACTTTTATTCATAGTATTCAAATTCAAAATCTCTCACATTTATTGTATCACCACTTTTAAAGCCCTTTTCCTTAAGAGCATCTATTACCCCGCTCTTCCTAAGAAGTATTTCAAAGTACCTTAAAGAATGTTCATCTTGTAAATTTACTCTTTTTAAAAGTTTGTCAATTTTTGTACCGCTAAGATAATAGGTATTATCTTTTACTTCTACGTTGAGAGTTTCTTCCTCTTCAGGAGGTGTATAAACAATAACTTCTGGTACGTCTTTTATCTCTTCAACGGGAATAGAAGAAAGAATTTCTATAGCCTTGTCCAAAAGTTTGTCAATTCCCTCTTTTGTCAAAGCAGATATAGGATATACCTCGTAACCTCTTTTTTTTATTTCTTTTTCAAAAGCAGGATAATTTTCTTTACCACTTTGTATATCAATTTTATTTGCTGCAACAATTTGAGGCAAAGTAAGTAATCTTTCACTGTAAAGTTTCAGCTCCTCATTTATCTTCTCAAAATCTTCTATAGGGTCTCGTCCCTCACTGGCAGAAACATCCACTACGTGTATCAACATTTTTGTCCTTTCAATGTGCCGTAAAAAGTCATGACCTAATCCTTCGCCTCTGTGGGCTCCTTCAATTAAACCTGGAATATCTGCCATTACAAAGGATTTCCCTTTATATTCTACAACTCCCAAATTAGGTGTCAGTGTTGTAAAAGGATAATTGGCAATTTTAGGTCTTGCTCTCGTGCAACTGGCTAAGAGTGTGGATTTACCTGCATTAGGAAATCCTATTAATCCTACATCAGCGAGAAGTTTTAGCTCTAACCGTACCCACATTTCTTTACCTTTTTCTCCGCTTTCAGCAAAACGAGGAGTCTTCAAAGTAGAAGTAGCAAATTTAGCATTTCCCCTTCCTCCCCTACCTCCCCGTAAAACAATAGCTTTTTGATTAGGTTTTACAAGGTCAGCTATAATTTCTCCCGTTTCATCATTAATTATCAAGGTTCCTACAGGAACTTTTATATACAAATCTTCTCCGTTTTTTCCATACTGATTTTTACCTCTACCGTTTTCTCCGTTTTGCGCAATGTATCTTTTTTTGTATTTAAAATCTAACAAAGTTGACAAATTTGGTTCTGCTATAAATATAACATCTCCTCCTTTTCCTCCATCACCACCATCCGGCCCACCGTAAGCAACGTATTTTTCCCTTCTAAAAGATATAACTCCATTTCCACCGTCTCCAGCTTTTATGTATATCCTCGCTGTGTCTATAAACAAAATTCTCTCACCTGCCTTATTTTATAGTATGTATAGTATATACTTCTCGTATTTTTTTACTCTCTTAAGAGTTTCTTTATAATTTCCTGTACATTTTCAGAATTAAATATATCTCTTTCTCTATTAAGGTGGTCAATTGCAATGTGAAGAGATTCAATGACTCTATCTAATTTTCCCAGTTGAGCATAACCTAATACCACTTGTAAATCATTCAAAAACTCATGTCTGCTCCTTTTTATGTAATCTATCAATAACTCTACATCTGACACCATATTTTCACCACTTTCTTTTTTATTTATGAAAAAATCCTGGTATAAACCAGGATTTAATTCTGTGCAACTTTCCTTTCTGGGTAAACACTTACTTGTTTTTTGTTACGTCCTTTTCTTTCAAAAGTAACATATCCATCAATTAACGCAAAAAGTGTATCGTCTTTTCCTTTTCCTACATTTACACCTGGATGTATTTTAGTTCCTCTTTGCCTTACAAGGATATTACCAGCTAATACAAATTGGCCATCCGCCCTTTTTACTCCCAAACGCTTAGATTCACTATCACGACCGTTTCTGGAACTTCCAACACCTTTTTTATGAGCAAAAAGCTGAAGTTTCATTTTTTGCACCTCCTATCCATAACCCTTACATATTCAGGATAATCTGTTTCAATATCTTTAAGTCCTAAAACCATAGTCTCCAGAATAGCTTTTAGTCGTAAATCATCTTCTGGCATGCCTTTGTCAACAATTTCAACCTGCAACTTGCCACTTTCTATCTCTTTCTTTATCTTAACAGTTTTTAACGCCTCTATTCCCAGAACCGCTGTCTGAGATATAGCAGAAACAGCTGCACATATGATGTCCTTTCCGTACTCATCAAAACCTGCATGTCCTTTTATATTAAATTTATAAATATCCCCTCTTGAATCTCTCAATATTTCCACTCTAATCATGGCTTACTGAATTATTTTTTCAATCTGTACTTTTGTGTAGGGTTGACGATGCCCTTGTCTTCTTCTATAATTTTTCTTTGGCTTATACTTAAAAACTCTTATTCTTGGTCCTTTGCCATGCTCTATGACCTTAGCACTTACCTTAACATTTTCTAAATAGGGTTTGCCAAACTCTACGTTACCGTCCTCTTTTGACACAGCCAAAACTTTGTCAAAAGAAATAACTTCCCCTTCTGGATAATTTAACTTTTCTACTACAAGAACATCTCCTTCACGAACCATATACTGCTTTCCACCAGTCTCGATTATTGCGTACATTTTTGCACCTCCTCTATCCAGTCTCGCCGGGAAACAAGGTAAAAATTTAGGAACCCGTCCCGAGCGGCCACAAGTGATATTTTAACATAATAAAATACCACTTGTCAATTAAAAATCGGCTAAAGAGTTTGTGTTCCTTTTTCTTTCTCCACTTGCTTGCCATCGCTTTGTCCTTTTGTTTCTTCTTCCGCTAATTTATAGTTTTGTAATTCTATAATCTTTTGATTTAATTCTTCCTTTTCTTTTTCTAATTCTTTTATCCTAATGTTGAGCCCTCTTATCGTTACGCTATAGCGAATTTGTCCAAACAAGCCTATTATCCCCACAATTATAGCTCCAATAGCTGCTGACAGTAAAATTACTAAAGCTTGAGAAATTGAGTAATGCCAATACAAAAAGCTTATATCTACGGGTCCAGCATTAGAAATAGCAAAAACCGCTACTATAATTGCAAATATCAAAGCTAATATTGTATAATACTGCCCCTTCATAGAATACACCACCCCATCTTTAGTAACAAACTCTTTAACAACTTTCTAACTTTATGATAATTTATACAAATTACCATTGTCAATAAAAATTATAAATTTTTTGATAATATAAAAACATCATTCTTAACTTTTATCATTTGATTGGGAGAAAAACTTTTTATGTTGAAACTACTCCAGTAGTTGTGTTAAAATTGATTATAGTGAGCAAAATGCTCACCTGGGTCGCAGTAACCCCAGTTAACAAAACAAGGGAGGTAATTTTGTGTTCAAAAAAAGAATAAAAGATATTACAGAAATTGCCTTGATTGCGACAATTTATTTTGTACTCACAGTTATATTTTCTTCTATTTCATTTTTACCCCTTCAGTTTCGCGTAGGGGAAATTACAAAATCCATTGTAGTATTCAATAAAAAATATGCTATTTCCATGATGATAGGAAATTTTCTTGCAAATTTGTTTAGCCCATTTGCTGGCACAATGGAGCTAATTTTTATGCCTCTTTCAAATTTAATCGGTTGTACAATTGGATACTACATTGGAAGAGCCACTCACAAATTGGTAGGTGCTGTATTTGTAGCTCTTTGGATTGCCGCATCGGTGGGGATCACCCTAAATGTCTCTGCAAATATACCATTTATTCCAACTTTCTTAAGCGTAGGATTTGCTGAGACTGTACTTCTTGTAACAGGATATTTTTTACTTTTTATAATTGAAAAGAAAGGAGCTGTGAAATTTGACAGATAAATATAAAGAAAGAAGATTTGACGCTTACGGTTATGAAAAGATTGACAAAGAAGTTTTAGAATCCATTGAATATGAATACCCTGAAAAAAATACAATTGTAGAATATATAACTAATGAGTTTTCTTCCGTCTGTCCTTGGACAGGATTGCCTGACAATGCAAAACTCACAATAAGATATATACCTTCTAAAAAATTAGTAGAACTTAAATCTTTAAAGTATTATCTCACATCCTATAGAAATGTAGGTATACTGCAAGAACATGCTATAAATAGAATTTTAGACGATTTAGTTGAACTTCTACAGCCAAAATTTATGGAAATAATAGGTGAGTTTCAAGAAAGAGGTGGAATAGCCACCAGAATTGTGGCAAAGTATGAGAAAGAAAAATAGATACAAAGCTGCCCAAAAATTTCCTTGGGCAGCTTTTTTGCGTTGATTCTTTAGTGAAATTCTATCTCAAAATAGCCATATTCTTTATTATTGTCGACAACGAGTTCGAGGTCTACGTTAAATTTCTCTTTGTAAAATTTTATGATTCCTTTCTCTGCCGCGATTTTAACAACTTTATCATTACCTTTTATATAAATTTTTTGTACATTTACATGCCTTAACACTCTTTCTATATTATTTCTTAATCTTTTGTAGATGTACTCTGTAGAGTATACTACGCCTTCTCCTTTACATGTAGGACATTTCTCTTTAAGGTAAGAACCTACTTGCGACCTCACTCTTTTTCTTGTCATCTCAACAAGTCCCAATTGAGTATAGCCCAATACGGTGCATTTTGTTCTATCTTTTTGAAGTTCTTTTTTAAAAAATTCTAACAAATTTCTTTTAAAATTTTCATTTTTCATGTCTATAAAATCAATAATAATTATTCCACCGATATTTCTTAACTTAAGCTGTAAGGCAATTTCTTCAGCTGCTTCAAGATTGGTCTTGTATATTGTCTCCTCTAAAGAAGATTTTCCTACATATTTTCCTGTGTTTACATCAATTACAGTAAGAGCTTCTGTTTGGTCTATTATTACAAAACCTCCACTTTTTAACCACACCTTTTTTTCTAACAATTTCTCAACTTGAAAATCTACTCCATAAATCCCCATTAAGTCTCCTTCTTCATAAGTAACTGAAATATTTTCTTTTGCCACATTTTTTAAATATCTTTTTATGTTCTCATATTCATCTTTGTCATTTACTACAATTTCATCTATCTCTTCAGAAAGCAAATCCTTCAAATACTTAATTACGAAATCCTCTTCTTTGTATATCAAAGAAGGGAGGGAAGCATTTTGAAAATCTTTTTGTATTTTCTCATATAAGCGAATTAACTCTTCTAAATCCTCCCTCATTTGCTGCTCTGTCGCCTCTAATGCAGCTGTCCTGACAATTAGCCCCATACCTTCAGGTTTTAATTTTTTTGCAATATCCTGAAGCTTCTTCCTTTCCTCTTCTTTTTCAATCCTATGAGAAATTCCGAGGTAATCCACGTTAGGCATTAAAACCACATATTTTCCTGGTAAAGAAATATTAGCAGTAACTCTTGGATTTTTCATACCTACTGCTTCTTTTGATACTTGAACCATTATTGGTTGTCCCGGTTTTAAAACTTGTGTAATGCTTTTGGGCAAATTCTCATGTTGAAAAACATCGTCAAAAAATAAAAAAGCGTTCTTGCCAATTCCAATATCTACAAAGGCTGCCTGCATACCTTTTAAAACATTTTGGATTTTACCTTTATAAATATTCCCTAAGATATTTTTTCCATCACTTTTTTCAGGGTGGTACTCTTTTAGCTTCCCATTTTCTAATAAAGCAATTTGACTCAAATTTTCATCAATGTCCAATATAAGTCTTTTCAAAGTTTTCACCCCGTACTTATTCCAAAATCATATTTTTCCTATGGAGTTTATAAGAATCTATATCAAATAAATTCCCTACATATTCGTTTAAGGCCTTTAATAAATGTAGGGGATTGGGAGCTCCCTCTCCTAATTTTAATTTTATATAAAATTTCAAATAATCTTCTGCCTCTTCAATTACCTTTAATTCCAAAACATAAGGTCTTAAGTTTATCATTTTTTTGCCTCTTTTACTCTTTTTTTCTATTTCAATTATATCTCTTCTCATAAATTCTTCTATTTTATTTTGAATATCTTTAATACTTTTTTTAACATTGACTTGCAAAATATACTCTGCCGCTTTTATTTTTGTAGAAAGCGCATCATTTAATTCTACTTCACAACTCTCCACAATTTCAATACCAGGTGGCAACACTTTGTTCATCTTTTTTTTAAATTCCTCAGGAGAAATATCTTCTTCTACATCTATATCCATGTAATCCCCCTCTGTCGTCGCACCTACTAATAGGGCGGGTCCAAAAGAAATTTTAGGGCGAGGATTAAATCCTTGTGAAAAAGCCACTTTTATATCGGCTCTCCTCAAAGCCCTTTGAAACACCCTCAAAAGGTCTAAATGGGAAATAAATTTGACTCTTTCATCTTTTGTATACTTGTTTCTGAGGCGCTTCAAAACACACTACCCCCTCATCAAAGCCCTTTATTCCACAACCTGTACAATAGAGTCTGCAGTCAGGTGTAATTCTTCCTTCTTGAGATTTTTTGTATTCTCTCATCAAATACCTCTTGTCTACTCCAACATCTATTACATCCCATGGAAATATTTCTTCTAAATTTCTTTCTCTATTAGCATAAAAGTGAGGATTTACACCTACCTCCTTAAAAGCCTCTTCCCATTTGTCATAATTAAAATATTCTTCCCATCCGTCAAACCTACATCCTTTTTCCCAAGCTTTTATTATAGCTTTTCCTACTTTTCTATCTCCTCTCGAAATAACAGCTTCTAAAAAGCTCATATAAGGATTGTGCCAGTTGTACTTCAGCACTTTACTCTTGAGTTTCTTTTTAAGCAAATCTTGCTTTTCCATTATTTCTTTAATGCTATCTTGAGCCGTCCACTGAAAAGGTGTAAAGGGTTTAGGTACAAAAGTAGAAGTACTTATGGTGACTCTTAAATTCTTTACATTCCCTTTTACTTCTTTGTAATTATCTACTATTTTATATGCCAAATCCACTATACCTTTTACATCTTCCATCGTCTCTGTAGGGAGACCAACCATAAAATAAAGTTTGACATTTGTCCATCCTGCAGAAAAAGCCTCTTTTGTCGCCTCTAGAATATCTTCTTCTGTAATCCCTTTGTTAATTACATCTCTAAGTCTTTGCGTACCAGCTTCTGGTGCTAAAGTAAGACCTGTTTTTCTAACTTTTTGTATTTCTTTTAACAAATTTATAGATACAGCATCTACTCGTGTAGATGGTATAGAAACTCCAACTCCTTTATCCTTATATTTCTCAATCAACCTTTTGACCAATTCTTCAATTTGAGAATAATCACATGTACTTAAGGAAGCTAAAGATATTTCCTCATACCCTGTAGATTTTACAAGCTTGTCCGCCAAATCTAAAATTTTTTCTATTGATTTTTCTCTTACGGGCCTATATATCATGCCAGCTTGACAAAATCTGCATCCTCGTGTACAACCTCTAAAGATTTCTAACATTATTCTATCGTGAACTACGTCCATAAAAGGAACAATTTGCTCTTCAGGATGATACACATTTTCAAAATCTTTAACTATTCTTTTCTTTACCTTTTCGGGCACTCCTTTTTTAATAGTTCTTATCTCTTTTATCGTTCCATCTTGATTGTATACTTCCATATAATACTTAGGAACATATACTCCTTTTATTTGAGAAGCAATTTGTAAAAATTCTTCTCTTCCTCCTTTCCTTTCCTTCCAATCTATATAAGCGTCAATAATTTCATTTATGACCTCTTCTCCTTCTCCCATTACAAAAAAGTCAATAACCTCAGATAAAGGAGCAGGATTATAAGCACAGGGTCCACCTGCAATCACAAAAGGAAACCCTTCCCTCTCTCTTGACAGGATAGGAATATCCGCTAAATTAAGCATATTTATTACATTTGTATAACTTAACTCATACTGAAGAGTAAAACCTATAAAGTCAAATTTATCTAATGGAGTTTTTGTCTCTAAGCTAAAAAGAGGAATGTCATTTTCCTTCATGAGTTTTTCCATATCCAACCATGGCGCAAAAACCCTTTCACAATACACGTCTTCTCTTCTGTTTAAAAGATGGTATAAAATTCTAAGTCCAAGATGAGACATTCCCACTTCATATACATCAGGAAAAGCAAAAGCAAACCTAACTTTGACTTTTTCTGGATTTTTTATAGAAGAGTTCAATTCCCCTCCTGTGTATCTTGTAGGCTTGCTTACTTTCATAAGCAAAGCATCTATTTTATCTTTTAGGTTATTCATTTTCCTTCCTCCATAGTTATTTTATAATTTTGCCAATTGGTAAATGCAGTCCATGCTCTGTCGCATATTCAAAAAGCTGAGTCTCGGTTATTCTATATTTTTCCCTAAATTTATCGTCTAATATTATTATAACATGGTATTTAGCGGGTATAAAACTTTTTATTACATTTCCAATCATCTCATTTTCTAATACGGCTATATGATGTACTCCCATTAAACCTTTTTTATAAAACTCTGCTTTTTTCATAAAAAGATCTCTCATTTGCAAAAAAGCTGATGCCTTTTTCTCTTTATTTGCTGCGACTATTAATAATACTGATAAAAAAGCATAAACAACATCTAGCTTCCAATTAAATATGCCTTTTAGAACAAGATATAACATAACAAGAGAAATAGCATAGGAAGAAAAAACAGCAATCGCAATAGCGCTTCTTAGACTAATAAAATACGACAAAACACTTTTCAAAACCCGCCCCCCATCTAATGGAAGTCCTGGCAGCAGATTAAAAAAAGCCATTGCAATATTAGTTTTTATAAAATAATCCATTTCTATTTGTAAAACTTGTGAAATAAATTCACCAAAAAACGCAAAAAAAATATTGGACATAGGTCCTGCCAGTGCGACTAACACTTCTAAGTCCGGCCTTATAAAGACTACGCTGTCCAAAAGAGCAATTCCTCCAAAAGGATAGATATTGACTTGTAACACCTCTACCTTTAATTTCTTGGCAATATAAATGTGTCCCCCTTCGTGGACAAAAACTGTAACAAAAATAGCAATTAATTCTTTTACAAACCCCGCCGCAATTAAAAGTAATGCAAATGCAAAAGTAGAGAAATGTATTCTTACTTGGATTCCTCTAAATTTCATTTTGCGTCTTCACTGGCAGCATCCCCTATCACAACTTTTGTCAAGGGGTCTACTGGCTTGCCATTTTCCCAAACTTCAAAATGTAAATGAGGAGCAGTAGTTTTGCCAGTATCGCCCGTCTTCCCAATTATATCCCCTTGTTTTACTTGGTCTTCCACATTTACTAAAATTTCTGATAAATGAGCGTAGACGGTTCTTACATCGTTAGCATGCCTTATAACTATGACTTTCCCTAAATATTGGTTTTGCTCATCTACCAACATTACTACCCCATCCAATGCTGCTTTCACTTCTGTTCCAATAGGAGCATCTATATCAATACCAGTGTGATTTGTCAATTGGTTTGTAATAGGGTCTGCCCTCATTCCAAAGCCAGAGGTTATCTTTCCAGTAACAGGGGCAATCATTTTGATAGAAGCCTGGGAAACATCAGAAGAAGTTTCATTCTCTGAAGTTTTTTCTTCAGTGGGAGAAAAAACTTTTATCACACTTTCTTTAAGCCAAGGAATCTTGCTTTGAACTAATTTTAAACCTTTCTTTGTGTTTTCGTAATTCATATCATAACTTAGCACACTCTTAGTAACATTTATAAAAGAAGTGGCTATAGGAACGTCAACCGCTTTAAAAAGCAAAATCATTCCTAACAAAACTAATGAAATAATTAATTGATTTTCAAATAGCTCTGCATACTTTTTGTAAGTGCTAAATTTTTTGGGAAAATAATAAGGAATTCGTTGGTATTTCATGATATATGCCTCCTTCTATGTTACATTTTATTTTGAAGGAGGCATTATTATGATAAATTATTTTTATTCTACTATTTCTCTCCACTCTAAAAGTCCTTGCTCCATTCCCTTCAATAAAACTTCTGCAGTAGCAATATTAGTCGCCAATGGAATAGAATGCACATCACAAACTCTAAGCAAAGCTAAAATATCTGGTTCATGGGGCTGAGCCGTAAGTGGATCTCTTAAAAAAATCACCATATCAATTTTATTTTCAGCTATCATTGCACCAATTTGTTGATCTCCACCAAGAGGGCCAGGTAAAAGACAATTTACCTTTAGGCCTGTGGCTTCTTTGATAAGTTGTCCTGTATGGCCTGTTGCGTATATATTACACTTTTCAAAGATATGCTTATAAGCAATTGCAAAATTCACCATAAGTTCTTTTTTTTGGTCGTGGGCTATCAAAGCTATATTCATGGAAATTCCCCCTAAAAGTTTATCTTTTGCCTTCTCATGCTTATATTTTCCAAAAGCCCTATAGCCATTAAATCTGCCACCATTGCACTTCCACCATAGCTCATAAAAGGAAGAGGAATACCTGTGATTGGCATTATCCCAATAGTCATCCCTATATTTTCAAAAATGTGAAATGTAAACATAGCAATAATTCCTACTGCCACTAGCATTCCATATTTGTCCTTAGCATTATAAGCAATCTTCCAAGCTTTATACAACATAATCGCATAGAGAACTATCAGTGTAGATGCTCCGATAAAACCTAATTCTTCCCCTACGACAGAAAAAATAAAGTCTGTCCACGCTTCGGGAAGATAATAGAGCTGAGTTTGGCTTCCATGAAAAAGCCCCTTTCCCCAAAACATTCCAGAACCGATGGCAATTTTAGATTGTATCAAATGATAACCTGTTCCCATTGGGTCCAGTTCTGGATTTAAAAAGGATAAAAGTCTATTTCTTTGGTATGGTTTTAAAAGTTTGTAGCCAATAGGTAGCATAACAACTCCTAAAGCAAAAAGCTGTGCCAATACCTTTGTCCTTATCCCAGAGACATATACTATTGCTAAAAAAATTGCAATAAATACAAGGGCTGTCCCTAAATCTGGCTGCAGTATCACCGCAACAAAAGGAATCCCTAAATAAGCTATTGGCCACAAAAGTTCTTTAAAAGTCTTTATTTCTTCCATCTTGCTAAACATATTTGCTAAAGTTAGCACTAATGCTAACTTAGAAAATTCAGAAGGCTGAATATCTACAGGTCCTAAACTTATCCAACTTTGTGCACCCTTACTTACTTTTCCTATGGTTAAAACTAATACAAGGCCTAAAAGGTTTAGAATATATATAAAAGTAGAAAATTTAGCAAAAGTATTATAATCAAAAAGACATATTAGGAGGATAGAAATAAGTCCCATTAAAATTGCCAGCGCTTGGACAATAACTTTTCTGTAAGAGCCTGTTTGAAGTGTGTGAGAGGCACTTGTCACAACAATAATACTATATACACATATTAAAAGTACAACAATCAAAAGTCCCCAGTCAAAGTTTTTTAAAAGCTTTTTATCAAACATTTTAATCCCCTCTTTTCAGCAATTCAACTTGTATTATACCATACAAATGAAATTTTCACTATACAAAAAAAAACTGGCTCAAGGCCAGTTATCTTATCACCTGTTTCATTTTCTTTATAGGAATATTCGCATGAAGAGCAGGTATATAGGTATTATCACTTCTTTTTTCTTTTGTAATTTCTACATTTAATCCTGTTTCATCAATATCTACGTAATTAGAAATGACATTTAATATGTCTTCTTTCATCATTTCTAAAAATTTAGGAGAAACATCCGCCCTATCATGCACTAATAGAAGTTGTAACCTTTCTTTTGCTATATTTTTACTGTTGTTTTTTCCTCCAAAAGATTTAAATAAATCCACCAATCACACCTCCCAAAAGCACTAAGCCAGCTTAAAAAGCTTTTTAAGTCTATCCATAAACCCATTTCCTATATCAAGGTTGATTAAAGGCACATTATTTCCCAAAAGTCTTTCCACCAAATTTCTATAGGCTTGTCCTGCTAATGACCTCTCATCCATAACAATCGGTTCACCTTTATTGGAAGAAATAATTATATTTTCATCATCAGGAATAACACCTAAAAGGTCAATAGCTAAAATATCTATAATATCTTCAATATCCATCATATCTCCTCTTTTTACCATATCCATCTTAATCCTGTTTATAACTAACATAGGATTATGAAGTTCCGCTGCCTCCAAAAGTCCTATAATTCTATCAGCATCTCTAACTGCCGAAACTTCTGGAGTAGTTATGACAATAGCTCTATCAGCACCGGCAATTGCATTTTTAAATCCCTGTTCAATGCCTGCAGGACAATCTACTAGTATATAGTCAAATTCCTCTTTTAAATCTCCGATTAATTTTTGCATTTGTTCCGGAGTAACAGCCGATTTATCCCTTGTTTGGGCAGCAGGTAAAAGATATAACCCATCAAACCTTTTATCCTTTATCAAAGCTTGCTTTAACCTACATTGTCCCTCTACTACATCAACAATATCATACACAATTCTATTTTCTAACCCCATTACCACATCAAGATTTCTCAAGCCTATATCAGTATCGACTAAAACAACTTTATAACCTTTCATAGCAAGGTATGTACCAATATTCGCAGTAGAAGTAGTCTTTCCAACTCCACCTTTTCCTGAAGTTATAACTATTGCTTCGCTCATCGTACCACTCCATTCCATTAATATTATTTTTTAGAATATTTTACCATAAATCATAGAGATGGTAAAGAGGCTTTACAATAATTTTGCCTTTTTTAACAACTGCAATTTCAGGATAATCACTGCCATCATCTTTATCTGGAGCCCTAGAAATAACATTAGCTATTCTAAGCTGCATTGCTCTTAGAGAAGAAGCTACGATTACAGCCTCCTTATTGCCAGTAAATCCCGCGTGAGCTATTCCTCTTAACGTCCCCATAACAATAATATTGCCAGCTGCTTGTACCAATCCCCCAGGATTTACATCCCCAATTATAACAAGATTACCATGGTATTTCACAACTTGCCCAGATCTGACAGTACCTTTATAAAATTTTGTTATCCCCTCTTCTAACCCATTAAATATTTCGTCATCTGTCACATTTTTTATATATTTTTCTTGAAAATTTTTTATTCTCACCTCAATACCGTATTTATCAAAAATAAAGTCTTTTAATTGTTGTAATTTTTCTTCTTTGACTTTTAAACTTTTTACTCTTACAGTAAGAGTTGCACCCTCAAAAAACCTGAGAGATTTCTCAATTCGATTCACTATTTTCTCTTTTAGGACTTCAATATCTACATCCTCTTCTAAAACAATTACCAGCCCTTCTCTTGTCCCTTGAATTTTTATTGGTTCTTTTATCATAATCTACCTCCGTAAAACCCTCATTACTATCTATATTCGCCACAAATCGCAATTTTCCTTCTTAGATTATAAGAAAAAAGAGGATAAAATATCCCCACCCAAAATCATCTTATAGGCAAATTTATCACATTGAAGGTTTCACCTGTATTATCTTTGCTCAATCCAAAATAAACATTAAAAATATCTCTCGCTACATAACCAGCGTAAGAACCATGTCCTCCTTGGTATATAACCACAACCACAACTATTTGTGGGTCATCATAAGGAGCAAAACCAACAAACCAAGCATAATTAGCCTTTCCAATTGCCTCTGCAGTACCTGTCTTGCCTCCTACAGGAATAGGAAAATTACGAAAAGCACTGCTTGCAGTACCCCCTAATTCTGTTACTTCTTTCATACCTAACTTTATAGCATCGAGATATTCTTTCGGAATATCAATTCTCTCTAAAACTTCTGGCTTTGTTTCTTCCACAATTTTCCCATCGGGAGACACAATTTTATCAACTAAATGAAGTCTATATCTAATTCCCCCATTTATTAATGTAGACACATAACTGGCAATTTGTAAAGGAGTAAATTGATTATCTCCTTGTCCTATCGCCGCACTACAAGTTTCTGCCAAGCTCCAATGTTTTGCATAATACATTATTTCCCATAATTTTCTTTGAAGCTTTGTATCTTTTATCCCCATCTTTTCTAACTGTAAAAAAGTATTATAGTCACTTAAATTTTCTTTTTCAATGATTTCTATAATTTTTTGATACTGTTCCTCTGTTATAACTCCATCTGGATTTTTATCTGATTTCACCATTGATTTTATCAAACCAAGATAATATTCTTTTTTATATTGTGGACTTGCAATAACACCTTTTGTTTCATACAGTTCTATTCCTGTTTTTTGGTCTAATCCAAATTTTTTTGCATATTCAACTATTTTATCTATTCCCATTCGTCTTCCCATTTCAAAAAAATAGGTATTAGTAGAATATTTAATTGCATCAGATACATTCACCCAACCTTGTGTCCTGGGCCATGCCCAGTTACGTTGTCCTGTATAAGGATATATTCCTGGATCTAAATATTTCTCATCAACTGTTGTAACTCCAGTATCTAAAGCTGCAAATGCAACAACCATTTTGAAAATAGATCCTGGAGGTACGGCACCTTGAGCTGCATAATTAAAAATAGGACTCGGATCAATAGTAGTATCCCTTGATTTAAAAAGCTCATTTATTACATCTTTCGGAGGATTGCCCGTAGCAAAAATGTTTGGATCATAACCAGGGATATTGGCTAATGCTAAAACTTTTCCTGTGTGTACATCTACAACAACTGCTGCTCCAATATTAGCAGGAAAAGATTCACCATATTTCCCTTCTTTTATATTTTGCATAGTTGTAATAAGAGATTGTTCTGCCGCCTCTTGAATATTTTTGTCAATAGTTAAAAATATTGTACTACCTGGTACAGGCTGCTCTGTCCCTAAATTTTCTATTAATCTCCCATAATTATCTACTACAACTTGCTGACCACCATCTTTTCCTCTTAAATACTTTTCATACAATGCCTCAAGTCCAGAATGTCCAACCAAATCTGTAAGCTTATACTTGGTCATATCCAAATTTTTTAAATCTTCGTGAGTAATTCGACCAATATAGCCTAAAGTTTGGGATAATAGTGTTTTATAAGGATAATACCTAACAGGTTTTACATTTATCATAATTCCCGGCAATTCTAAATGTCTTTCCTCAATCTCAGCAATCGTTTTTTGGTCAACATCCACAGCTATTTCTACTGGCTGATATTGATTATATCCTTGTTCTTCCATTAATTGGCGTACAACCATTATTTTTCTAGCTTTTATTGGATCCATATCCTTAGATATTTTAAATTTTTTTGTTAAAATATCCCATGCCTCTTGAGCAGTAGCATTTTCAGGTATGTTATTAGCTTTTTTCCAGGCTTTTTCTCTAGCTTTCAAAGTTTCTTCTTTTACTGATACTTCATCTGAATTTTTAAAATTGAAATAAGGCCTCCCATTTTCATCTAAATAGATAGGCAAATCGTCTTTATATTTTACATTGTTTTTCGTCAAAATATCCATTAATTTTAGTATAGTCTCGTTAAGGTGACTATCTACCACTTCTCCTTTTATAATATTTACAGAAAAACTTGGCCTGTTTGTAGCTAACTTTACTCCATACCTATCAACAATTTCACCACGTGGAGCATCAATAGGTATGAGTCTAATTGCTTGCCGAATTGACATTTCTCTATAATAGTCGCCTTTTATCAGCTGTAAATAAACTAAGCGGAAAACTAAAACGACAAAAAGGGCAATGATAATGGCTCCAAAGGTATAAAATTTTCTTTTAAGGCTCTCATTCAAAGATATCACCTTCAAAATTTGCTTTTTTTAAAAAATTTCACTTTATTTTTAGTAACATAGATGTTAAAAGAAACTAGATATCTATAAACAAAAACAGTAATTATAGAATTATAAAGCGCCTGTATCATCGCAATATTCACAAAATCTAATAAGAAATTAAACTGATATTTCATCAAAACCATTGAAAACATGGTGATAAGATTATAAAGAAGAGTTCCTAAAAATACAAACACACAAGCTACAAAAGAACTTTCTTTAAAAACACTTTTACTTAAAAGTCCTGTGAGGTAACTTACAATTAATAAAGAAAAAGTAGTAACCCCTAAAGCATTATTAAAAAGAATATCCTGAATAATCCCAGCAAAAAGACTTAAATAAACGGCTTCCCAAGGACCATTTAAAAGTGAAAAACTTAAAACTACCATAAAAACTGCATCTGGTTTGACGCCAAAGATATCTATAAATCTAAATAAAGTTGATTGTAAAACAATTAACAAAGCAAGCAATAAATATTTATATATTTTCCTCATAATAACCTACATCCCTGTCATATTAGTAACTACAAAAACATATTCCAGTCTTTCAAAATCAGCAGCAGGTTCTATGACAGCTTGTTTTAACAAAGAACCTGGGTCTCGAGTAACTTTTGATACTTTTCCTATTATCAACCCTTTGGGAAATCTACTCATACTAGAAGTAGTTACTACATCACCTTCTATTAATTCAGCATCCAAGGGAAGATAAATCATGATAAGTCCACCGTTTGAATCTCCTCTTACAACACCATTATCACGAGTTCGTACAGCTACAGCGCTTACAGAACTATTTCTATCTATAATGGCTAAAACCTTTGCCCATTTGTCTCCTACCTCTGTAATCTGTCCTATCATATTTCCTTTTTCGTCTAAAACTGCCATACCGGGTTTAATACCCTCATTTTTCCCTTTATCAATAGTAAAAGTATTAAACCAATTTCCTGGATTTTTTCCTGTTATAGTAGCGAGTTTTAAATCTAATTCAACATTCTCTGTTTTAAAATTTAAAGCTTCTTTAAGCCTTTTATTTTCGTTCATCAATTCCTGTAATTGAATATTTTCTTTTCTTAGTTTTTCTACTTCTTTTTTAAGTTTTTCATTTGTTGCCCTTAAAGTACCTATTTCACCAATTGAAGAAAAAAAATTAGAAATTCCTTCTCCCACTTGATAGAAAACCTTTTGAAAAGGAGTAAAAACAGTTCCAACTATAGATTCTGCTTTAGTAGCATATCTTTGGGCATCATAAGTATAAGCCATGGCGGCAATCAGCGCCACGGCTATAAAAAAAACCAAAATAAATTGCTTATTCCTAAAAAAACGTGGCACGCCAATAACACCTCTCAAGCTCTACTTGCCGGGCTTAAAACCCTTCTAAAGAGGGAACTTTCTTCTAAAATTTTTCCTGCCCCAAGTGCCACACAATCTGTCGGCTGATCAGCTATTTGCACAGGCATTCCTGTTTCCTCTCTTATGAGCTTATCTATTCCGCTTAAAAGAGCACCTCCGCCTGTTAACATAATTCCCCTGTCCATGATATCTGCTGCAAGCTCTGGTGGAGTCTTTTCAAGTGTCATCTTTATAGCTTCAATGATGCTGGATATCGGATCTTTTAATGCTTCTAAAATCTCTGTTGAAGAAATCTTTAATGTTTTAGGAAGGCCAGACACTAAATCTCTTCCTCTTATGTCCATAGTCTCCTCTTTTGGTTTTGGAAAAGCTGAACCAATTTGTATTTTTATCTCTTCTGCAGTTCTTTCTCCTATCATGAGGTTATACTCTCTTTTTATATAATTTATTATAGCTTCGTCCATCTCGTCTCCGCCGACTCTTAAAGACTTGTTGGTAACAATTCCCCCAAGGGAAATTACAGCCACATCTGTCGTACCACCGCCTATGTCCACCACCATGCTACCAGTCGGTTCTTCAACAGGAAGGCCTGCTCCAATTGCTGCAGCCATAGGCTCTTCTACTGTATGAGCTTCTTTCGCCCCTGCTTGTAAAGCTGCTTCAATTACTGCTCTTTTCTCTACTTCTGTAACTCCAGAAGGTATACCAACTATAACTCTAGGCCTAAATAACCCCTTTCTTGGATTAACTTTACTTATAAAGTGATCCAACATAGCTTTAGTTATATCAAAATCGGCTATTACACCATCTCTCATAGGCCTTATAGCGATTATATTTCCAGGAGTTCTCCCTACCATCTTTTTTGCTTCTTCTCCAACTGCAAGAATTGCATTGGAATCAGTTCTTATAGCTACTACTGAAGGTTCTCTTAAAACAATTCCTTTACCTTGTACATACACCAAGGTTGTAGCAGTACCCAAATCAATTCCAATATCTCTGGAAAATCCTCTCATCTGCGTATACTCCTTCCTATTTTATTCAAACTCATAATACCCTTTTTCTTTAAGGCTTATACCTCTTCCGTCTCCAATTATAACATGATCTAACACCTTTATACCCAATATATTTCCTCCTTCTACTAACCTTTTTGTCACTTCTATGTCTTCTCTGCTAGGAGTAGGGTCTCCACTTGGATGATTGTGAACTAAAATTATAGAGGAACAAGACCTTTCAATTGCTGCCTTAAATACTTCTCTCGGATGTACAATGGAAGTATTTAGACTTCCTATAGAAATAGTCTCTATCGCAATAACTTTATTCTTTACATTAAGCATTATCACTTTAAAATATTCTTTTGTCAAATACCTCATTTCATCCATCATTAAACTTATGACATCTTCTGGCGATGTTATTGTAAAACTATCGCTTCCTGTAGATAACATCATTCGACGTCCTAATTCTACTGCAGCTTTTAGCTTTACTGCCTTAGCTATACCAATTCCCTTTATGCTAGCAAGCTTTTCTACACTTGAATCTACAATGAATTTAAGCCCTTTATCTTCCATTATAAGCCTTTGTGCTAAAGTAATAGCACTTTCTCTTTTACTTCCTGTCCCTATTATTATAGCTATCAACTCGGCATTTGACAATACCTGAGCACCATGTTTTATAAGTCTTTCTCTAGGTCTTTCTTCATAAGGCAAGTCTTTTATCATGATTTTTGCATCCTTGCCCAACCCCTTCACCCTTTCAAAGTAACCTCACATCAAACTCTCTTTTTAAAATATCAAAAAGTTTTGAAATTGGAAGACCTACCACATTAAAATAATCTCCTTCAATTTTCTCAACAATAAGAGCACCCACTCCTTGTATAGCATATGCCCCAGCTTTATCATAAACTTCGCCAGTATCGATATAATTAAAAATTTCCTCATCTTGTAATTTTCTAATCCAAACTTTTGTCTTTTCAAAATCGCTTACATATTTAAAATCGTAAGTTCTGACGATAGTAATTCCTGTATATACTGTATGAGCTTTTCCCTGTAACTTTTTAAGCATAACATAAGCTTCATTTCTATCCTTTGGCTTTCCTAAAATTTTATCTCCAATTACTACAACGGTATCAGCACCTATCACTATAGCTTCTTCACTTAATTTTTTAGCAACCGACATAGCTTTATTAAAAGATAAATCCATGACATATCTTGAAGGCTGCTTTTCTCTTGAAAACTCTTTTGCATTACTTTCTACCACTTCAAAGTCAAGTCCTAAATTTGAAAGTAACTCTCTTCTCCTTGGCGATTTAGAAGCAAGGACAATTTTCATCTTATCACCTACATTTTGTAATAAGCGTAAATTGCAAGAACTAATCCTACAACTGTTCCTATATTTATTTTAAGAGATAACTGAAAAGAAAACCTAATAAAACTCAAGTTCAAAGTAAGTGGATTGTCCATGCCTATTATTTGATAATAAGCTAATTCTTTAAAAAAATGTGCAAGCAGATCTCCTAAGAATTCTCCTAAAATTAGGCCGACAATGAGTAAAAACACCAATGTATATGGACTCTTACCTCTTCTCAATTTCTTTCACTCCTTAAGTTCTAATAGCATCATAAATTACTATTCTTTTTTATTATATCATAAATTATATACATTTCTATAACTAACTTTAAAAATAAAAAATGGTAAAGCTCCCAATAATATATTGGAAGCTTTACTTTTGATTAAGCTTATCTCACCAAAGGATACAATTCCTTCTTGGAATAGTGAGTGTGAAGTAAATGATGAGACTTCTCACTTAAAGGACTTCCCAAAAATTCTTCATAAAGTTTTTGTATTGCAGGATTTTTGTGAGATTTTCTTATGGGTAAGCTTTTATCAGCTTCATAAATGGCTTTTGCTCTTAATTCTTTTACTTTTCCCATTTCATTTGGATTGTGAATCGGCTGACCGCCTCCCATTATGCATCCTCCTGGGCAACCCATTACCTCTATGAAGTGGTACTCAACTTCACCAGCCTTTATTTTGTCAAGAAGTTTTTTAGCATTTCCTGTACCATTTGCTATGGCAACTTTTATGTCCATACCATCTATTTTTATGGTAGCTTCTCTTACTCCTTCTAAGCCTCTCACTTCTTCAAAGTCAACCTTGTCTAATTCCCTTCCTTCTACAATATCTGCAACTGTCCTTAAAGCTGCCTCCATAACTCCACCTGTAGCTCCGAATATCACTCCAGCGCCAGTGGACATTCCAAGAGGTTCATCATATTCTTCATCAGGAAGATTTACAAAGTCGATGCCCATTTCTTTTATCATTCTCGCCAATTCTCTTGTGGTAAGGACAGCATCTACATCTTTTATTCCATTATGCTGCATTTCTGGTCTTTCAATCTCTAGTTTTTTAGCAGTACATGGCATAATTGATACCACATATATATCCTCAGGATTAAGCCCTTCCTTTTCTGCATAATAACTCTTTACTAATGCCCCCATCATCATGTGAGGAGACTTACAAGTTGAAAGATTATCTATAAATTCTGGATAATATTTTTCACAGAAAGCTATCCAACCAGGACTACAGGAAGTTATCATAGGAAGTTTTCCACCATTTTTAAGCCTTTCAAGAAGTTCCGAGCCTTCTTCCATTATAGTCAAGTCCGCCGCAAAATCCGTATCAAATACCGCGTCAAAACCCATCCTCTTCAAAGCTGCTACCATTTTTCCAGTAACGATACTTCCTATAGGCATACCAAACTCTTCACCTAATGCTACTCTTACTGCTGGAGCTGTTTGAGCTACTACATATTTTTTCTCATCAGCTAAAGCTTCATAAACTCTTTTTGTATGGTCTTTTTCATATATAGCTCCAACAGGACATACCTCAATACACTGTCCACAACTTATACAAGGGGAATCTTTTAAACTTCTCCCAAAAGAAGGTGCTACCATTGTTTTAAATCCTCTATTTACCATTCCAATGGCAAATACGTTTTGCACTTCTGAACATACTGCTACACATCTTCTACAAAGTACACACTTATTTGGATCTCGAACTATAGCAGGAGAAGCATTATCTATAGAATACTTTATATTTTCCCCTTCAAACCTTATTTCATTTACTCCTAATTTTTTAGACAATGATTGAAGCTCACAGTTAGTATTTCTAATACAAGTCAAACAACTTCTATCATGATTTGAAAGTATAAGCTCAAGATTTAATTTCCGCGCTTCTCTTATTTTAGCTGTATTTGTATACACTTTCATGCCATCAAATACCGGATAAGTGCAGGAGGTTTGTAAATTTCTAACTCCCTCTATTTCAACTACACATATACGGCAAGCGCCAATTTGGTTGATTTCCTTGAGGTAACACAGTGTGGGGATATCTATTCCTGCTTCTTTTGCTGCTTCCAATACGGTATAATGGGAGGGAACTTCCACAGTGATGCCATCTATCGTAACACGAACTTTGTCCATCTTTTACACTCCTTCCTTCAATTATTTTTTGTAGATTGCGCCAAATGGACATTTTTCAATGCATGTGCCGCACTTTATACATTTGTCTTGGTCAATCACATAAGGCTGCCTTGGTTTTCCAGAAATAGCATTGACAGGACAATTTTTAGCACAAATTCCACAGCCTTTACACTTATCGGGGTCAATATAAAATCTTAAGAGGGCTTGGCATACGCCAGCTGGGCATTTTTTCTCTTTTATATGCGCCTCATATTCATCTCTGAAATATCTAATTGTAGATAAAACCGGATTTGGGGCTGTTTGTCCAAGGCCGCACAAAGCTGTCGCTTTAATGGTTTTCGCAAGTTCCTCCAACTTTTCAATGTCTCCTTCTTCACCTTTACCAGAAGTTATCTTTTCTAAAAGCTCCAGCATTCTTTTTGTGCCAATCCTACAAGGCGCACATTTACCGCAGGACTCATCAACTGTAAACTCAAGGAAGAATTTTGCAACATTGACCATACAAGTGTCTTCATCCATTACAACAAGTCCACCTGAACCCATCATAGAACCTACATTTATTAAGGAATCGTAATCTATTGGTGTATCTAAATGCTCTGCAGGAATGCAGCCACCTGAAGGTCCTCCAGTTTGAGCAGCTTTAAATTTCTTTCCGTTAGGTATTCCTCCACCTATTTCGTATATAATTTCTCTTAAAGTGGTCCCCATTGGAACTTCAATAAGACCTGTATTGTTTACCTTACCGGTCAGGGCAAAAACCTTTGTTCCTTTCGATTTTTCAGTACCTATGCTTGAAAACCACTCCGCACCATTTAGTATAATTGGCGGAATATTAGCGAATGTCTCTACGTTATTAATAATTGTAGGTTTGCTCCATACACCCTTTACAGCAGGAAATGGTGGTCTTGGCCTTGGTTCGCCTCTTCTTCCCATTACTGAATTTAAAAGCGCAGTCTCTTCTCCACAGACAAAAGCGCCTGCTCCTAACCTTATTTCAATGTCAAAATCAAAACCTGTACCAAATATGTCTTTTCCTAAAAGGCCATATTCTCTAGCCTGTTCAATAGCAATCTTAAGCCTTTTTACTGCCAAAGGATACTCTGCCCTTACGTAGATGTAGCCATAGTTTGCTCCAATTGCGTATCCTGCTATTGCCATAGCCTCTATAACACTGTGGGGGTCTCCTTCTAATATGCTTCTATCCATAAAAGCACCAGGGTCCCCTTCATCAGCGTTGCAAACTACATACTTTGGAGTTTCTTTTTGGTTATAAGCAAATTCCCATTTCACACCTGTCGGGAATCCACCGCCGCCTCTACCCCTTAAGCCAGATTTTTTGACTTCTTCGATAACCTCTTTTGGTGTCATTTGAGTAAGAACCTTTGCTAAAGCCCTATATCCATCAAAAGCAATTGCTTCTCTTATATCTTCAGGGTTGATAATACCACAATTTCTAAGAGCAATTCTCTTTTGCTTTCTAAAGAAAGGAGTCTCTTCCAATGGCTTAATCTCTCTTTCTGTCACGCTTTCTCCATAGAGATATTTCTTAACAGGTCTTCCTTTTAGCAGGTGCTCTTCCACAATTTCCGGAACATAGTCAGGTTTAACTCTGCTATAAAAAACTCCTTCAGGATACACTACAACAACTGGTCCCAATTCGCAAAGGCCAAAGCATCCAGTTCTTACAACTAATACTTCTTTATCTAGACCAGCCTTTTTTATTTCCTCTGTAAAACGCTCTGCTACTTTATCAGAATCTGAAGATGTACATCCGGTACCACCACATACCATTACGTGTGACCTATAAAGCATACTATTTCCCCTCCTCTATTCGTAATTTTCAATAGTCCATTCTCTGATTGGATGGCCATTTATAACATGTTCAGCAACTATTTGCCTTGCCTTTTTCTCATCAACCTTTACGTAAGTCACTTTCTCTTGGCCGGGAACATAAACATCTACAATTGGTTCTAATTTACACATACCTATACACCCTGTCTCTGTAACAATTACATCCGTGACATTTCTCTTGCTAAGTTCATCCAATATCGCCATCATGACAGGTCTCGCTCCTGCTGCAATACCGCAAGTAGCCATACCAACAGCAATTCTTACACCTGACCTATCCTTTCTCAAATTGATTCTTTCTAATGTTTCTTTTCTGATTTTTTCCAATTCCTCTATAGATTTCATTATTCCACCTCCATATCACCTTTCATATTCTCATTTATATATTCTTTTATCCAGTTCAACACCTTGATGTCATTTATATTGACACCCTTTAGTATTTTTTTAAGTTCTTTAGTGTCAAACAAAAATTCATGGTTATCTTTGTTGTATTTGTATACAATATCCACTTCTGGAGCAGATAATATCACCGAAACAATTGTTGACGCTATATCTCCTAGTGGAACAAGGTCTACACTGGAAAGTTTAAAAGTACCCATTATTTTTGTTCCTTTTCCTTCTTCAGAAAAAATCTCAAAATTCCCTTCACACTGCTGGACAAGCTCCTTAAAGAGCGGAATCCCAAGCCCTACTTTTCTTTCCTTCCTTGTAGTTACAAAAGGGTCTGTGACTTTTTTTAATAATTCCTCCTTCATTCCACATCCATCATCTTCTATAGACACTTTAAGCATATCTTTTGAAGTATCTATATTTATTTCAATACAAATATTTTTAGCTCCCGCTCTTATGCTATTTTGTGACAAATCTAATATATAAAGTGCTAATTCTTTCATAACAATCAAACTCTTACTCAAATTTACTTAATATTTCATCCACATCATCAGGAGTTAGTCTTCCAAAAACTTCACCATTTATCATCATAACAGGAGCCAATCCGCAAGCTCCAAGACACCTAGTAGGTTCTAAAGAAAATTTCCCGTCTTCAGTTGCTTCACCTACTTCTATTCCCAATTTTTCTTTTATTTTTTCCAGTACCATTGCAGCTCCTCTTACATAACAAGCTGTTCCCATACACAAATTGATCTTGTATTTACCCGAAGGCTTTAAAGTAAACCTTGAATAAAAAGTAGCTATTCCAAATATTTCTGTTAAAGGCACATTCATTTCTTTTGAAATATAAAGTTGAACTTCAATAGGAAGATATCCAAAAATTTCCTGAGCCTCATTCATAATTGCTATCAACGAACCAGGGATATTTTTTAATTCCTCCAAAGCCTTTTTAAACCTCTCTACTTTCTCTTCACCGAATTTTTGGCACAAAGCATCCATTTATTTCCCTCCTTGTGAATTAAAATTTAGGTCTTTGCAGAATCCCAAAATCCTTATGGATTAAGGGATTCTGCTATA
>NZ_JAFCAC010000102.1:0-15016 GCF_018588165.1 Thermoanaerobacter sp. CM-CNRG TB177 | reverse complement strand
GATATTTGAAAGACCAAGTATAAGAAAGAATTAAGAAACAAAAAAAAAAACAACTTTCTACTAATATCATATGGTAAAATGCACGTTTACTACCTGTGGATAAAGCAAAACTAGAAAAATCACATCGTTCATGATTATTTGCCCACTATCTGCACCTCTTTTTGTCTTTTTTTATCCTTTTTCACTTCTTTCATGTTTGGTTAAGAGTGTTAATAACTATATCATATATATTGTGGTTTTTGTTTCTGATAATTTTAATTAATTTTTACATCCATATTAGTGTATAATAAAAATTGAAGTATCCTAAAAATACACATAAGAATGGAACTGTCATCCATATTTATTATACCATAACAACCCTTTTTTGTTTAGAGTAAAGTTAAAGTACACTAGATCATATTTTAACCACAAGGATTTTACACAAAAATTTGGAAGGCATCATTTGAAAATGAAGGATTAGCCTCCTCAAGCGAATCCGGTGTGGCTGAGGAGGTTATTTTTATCTTACAGTAAAACTTCGCAATCTATTTAATGCAGCAGCTACTTCCTGAAGTCTTGGCAATGCCAAATTGCCCGGATGCTTACCATAAAAAGAAGATACCACGTCCAGTCCTTTTTCGTATATATCCTTATATACCTTTTCTAATATTTCCTTTATACTGCTTTTTTCATCTACATATTTACTAGCAATATAGCGTATTACCTCCCCTATTGCATTTGTTTGACTTTTATCCACTAATTGTTCCACATAATCCAATTCAATCTCCTGGTATCCAAATCTAATAGTATCCTCATCTTTTGACTTTATCTTTTTGCCTTTTACCTCAAGCCCTTTTTTAAGAGGAATTCTTGGTTTTATAACTATAGGCTCATTATTTTCCTCAACTTCCCTATTTGTTTTAAATTGTTCAGCAATTTTCTTTGCCTCTTGTGTGACATCGTAGGGTCTGTAGTTGTGCATTTTAATTACACAGTCTGCCACATCAAAATAATCTCCACTGCCACCCATAACTAAAATCGTAGAAATGCCATTATCTTTATATAGCTGTTTTACTCTATCAATAAAAGGAGTTATAGGTTCTTCTTTTTTTGCAATCAGTTTTTGCATTCTCGCATCCCTTATCATAAAATTAGTAGCTGAAGTATCTTCGTCCAAAAGCAGTAAGCTAGTGCCTATTTCTATCGCCTCAATAATATTTGCTGCTTGAGAAGTACTGCCACTGGCATTTTCGGTAGTAAACCTTGTGGTATCTACGTTATTTGGCAAATTATTTATAAAAGGACTTATGTCTACTTTTTCTATCCTTCTGCCATCCTCTGCTCTTATTTTTGCTGCATCAGCTACAGTTATAACAAACTCTCTGCCATCACCTGGTATGTGATTGTATACCCCTTTTTGAATAGCTTGTAACAAGGTAGACTTGCCGTGATAACCGCCACCCACAATAAGCGTAACTCCTTCGGGTATTCCCATCCCCGTTATCTCTCCTCGATTTGGAAGTTGAAACTTAATCCTCAAGCTATCCGGCGACTCAAAAGGTACTACATTACCACCTTTTAAAGGTCTATCACTTATGCCGCTTTCTCTAGGAAGAATCGCACCATCAGCCACAAAAGCCACAAGCCCTCTCTCTTTTAGTTGACTTCTAAGGTAATCTTGGTCTTCCACTGTCTCAACCCATAGCCATATATCTTGTACGTTGAGGCTCTTTTTTAAAAGACTTTTTTCTACAATTTGAGGTAAAAATTCAAGAAATATTCTTTGGGCACCACTGCCATTTATTCGTCTACCAAAAGCAGGAAGTCCTATGCTCAATCTTGCTTCTACATAATCTTTGTTAACTACCATTGCACTTCTTTTAATTATTTGTTGACCACCTTTGTCTATGTAAATATCACCACTATGTCCTGTACCTTTTAAAGAAGGCAAACTTTTTATAACTTCAAAAACTGACCTTGTCAAAAAATCTTCTAAAGCAACTTGCCTCGAAGGATTGTTATACATAGAAAACTCAAAATCAGCTATATTTTGAGGCACTTTAACCCTTATCCTAGAAGGAGGTGCAAAAGGGTCTCCCTGAACATGGTCAATATACAGTATAAATTTTTCAAACTCATATTCTCCTTCAAGGTCTTTGTAAGCTTTATACCCCTTTCCATCTATTTTATCAAGCTTTTTCTTAAGGTATTCTTTTGTCATCTGTAAACACTCCTTTGTTATAATTTCCATACATTTTTTATATTCTAATTTCCACTTTTATTAAAAATACATTCCTTTTACAAATTCATTTTGAAAATCTTCATGAGTTGATAGTTCTATATAGCTTATTTTACTTTGTAGATGTATAGATCTTTCCAATTCTTTATCAGAAAGCAATGCCATTATCGCACCAACTCCAGCACTATTGCCTACTTGAAGGATTTTGCCTTGAAGTTCCTTTGGTAAAAGCCCAATTGTTATTGCACTCGCAGGAAGAATATAATTTCCAAATCCTCCTGCCAAAAAAACTTTTTTTATTTCATTTACATCAATGCCCATTTCTTTTATCATGATGTTAATGCCAGCAAGTATGGCGCTTTTTGCCAGTTGTATTTGCCTTATATCTTTTTGCGTCACATATATTCCATTTTCTATTAAAAATGCCGGTTCATCTTTGTAAAGAGTTATCCTTTCTGCAATATCAACAGGTACATTTTTAACTTCTTCTTTAGACAAAAATCTGCCAGTAATATCAACAATACCGTACTTCAAAAGTTCAGAAATAATATCTACAATACCGGAGCCACATATTCCTTTAGCTTTTTTATTCCCTATTGTAGTATAAAAAGGTCTTTTACTAAAATCTACATGGTCTATAGCTCCTTCTACGCCATTTAGTCCAAAAGTTATTCCTGCTCCTTCAAAAGCAGGGCCTGCTGCTGCCGAAGAAGCAATAAGGTTATCTTTATTCCCCAATACCATTTCGCCGTTGGTTCCTATGTCTACAAGCAAACATAGTTCCTGAGATTGGTCAATTTTGTTTGCCAAAACCGCTGCCACAGTATCTGCTCCTACATAAGAAGATATAAGCGGTAATGTTATTACGTATCCTTCCTTGTTTATGTTTATGCCAATTTCTTTTGCTTTTACTTCTATCTTTGAGGTAAAAGTCGGCACATACGGAGATACTGCTATATTCTTGGAAGATACATTTAAAAGAAAATGTATCATTGTAGGATTACCCACTGCCACAATTTCATGTATATCGCTTTTGTCTATGGAATTTTTTACACAAAACTCTTCTACAATCTCATTTATTTTATTTATTAGAGCTGAATGCAACTGATATAATCCTTGAGAATTAGAAATACTATAAGTTATTCTCGTTATAACATCAGCCCCAAAAGTTCTCTGTGGATTTAAACATGAATACACATCTACTTCCTTACCTTCATCTAAGTCATACAAATAAGCAGCAATAGTAGTAGTTCCTATATCTAATGCTATACCATAGTTGTATTGTTTTGAAGCAGCTTTTTTAATAGAAATTATTTCATTTTTTCTAATAGTAATATTTACCTTATAATCATTTTCTTCTAAAACTTCAGGAAGATTACTTAAAAGCTCTAAAGGAATTTCTATTTCTCCACCCACAGCCTCTTTAATTCTTTTAACATAGTCTCTTTGGTCGTTTAAAGTTGGTCTTCTAATATCTACTGTAGAAGTTTTTATGCGAGGGTGTGACTCAATACTTAACAAATTATTTTCTTTCGTCAATATTTTTGCTTTTTGCTCTTCAGAAAGTACTTTGACCTCTAAATCCCTATCTATCTCAACAAAACACGCAAGCCGAACATTGTTTTTTATTTCTTTATCTGTCAAAAAGTATTTTTCATCATCAGAGATATCAAGTTCCTCATTTAATATAACTTTACATTGACCACAAATCCGACTACCACCACAAAAATTGTTAAGTCTTATTCCATTTCTTACAAGAATGTGAAACAAATTTTCTCCTTCACTTGCTTCAATAACTTTTGTATTACTACTAAAACGTACAGTCACTTTATATTTAGATTCACCAGGAACATTTCTATAAATACAATCTTTGGCTTCACAATCGTCACAGACTGATTCTTTTACAGGTCTTTTGACATTTTCCCCTACTCCACATACAAAAGACACTGTTTTTTGGGGTGTTATGATAAAACTGTGATTAATATTTACACCGATTTTTGAACTGTCCACAAGTTTACAAATCACAGCCTGATTTTTTATGTCCCACTTATTTCCTGGGTAAAAAATATCTGTAACTTCTTTGCCATACTTTTGCGCGTTTTCTCTTACCTCTTCCCAAAAATTATTCGTCAATATTTCAAGGAACACGCCTGCAATAACATCTAAAATCATTCCTTTTGTGTAATTACTTTCTGAAAAATAATCATTTACCCTTTTATCTATTCTATCTCCCAGTGTAATGATTGCTAAAATTATATATTCCGCTTCTTTTAAATTTTTTACTATATAATCCCCAAACAAATAATCTCCAGTTTTAAAGATTATTTTATTTTCTCTCTCATCAATATGAAAATTATCACATACTTGGTGAATCATTTTGTAATCTATTAAACTTTGTACTTCGCCAGTTGCTTCCTCAATTAAATATTGATCCACATCAAAATTCATGTTTTTTAATTTTTCTAATGACAAGTCTTTTACTTTTTGCACAACATCTTTACTAAACATTTCCACACCTCATTAAATCCCATATTGTCATACCATTTTGTTTATTATTATAAATTGCTATAGTAAAAATCGCAAATAAAATTTATACAGAAAACCTCTACTTATTACAAAAATGCATTTGACATTTCAGGGTTTTTCTCATACTATATAGTATAGTGTAATTAAAGACTAGATTAGCAGTTTAAAACTTTCTCTAAAAATATTTTTAAATTAACATAAAACTTATTATTGAAATTTACAGCAATATGTCTTATAATGAATTGAAATTATTTTTAAGGAAAGCAAAGCTCTGCAAAGCCTATGCCTTTGAATTACTTATATCAAGGTTTTAGGCTTTTATTCTGAGCCAAAACTTATGAAAGAAGGTGTTAGATGCGTTGAAAAAGTTTGATCAAGCCCAAACTCCTTTATTTGATGCCTTAATGGAATATGTAAATAACAATACTATCCCTTTTCACGTGCCAGGGCATAAAAAAGGTGTGGGAATGGCCAAAAAATTCTTAGATTTTGTAGGCAAAAATGTATTGTCAATGGATGTAACAGTGTTTCAGCAAGTAGATAGCTTGCACAAGCCTACTGGGCCAATTAAATATGCCCAAGAATTAGCAGCAGAAGCGTTTGGTGCCGACGCTACCTTTTTTTCTATTCATGGAACATCTGGTGCCATTCAAGCAATGATTTTAAGTGTAATGAGAGAAGACGAAAAAATAATTGTACCTCGAAATATTCATAAATCTGTAACGTCAGGAATTATATTAAGTGGTGCTATACCTGTTTATATGCAACCAGAAATTGATAAAAATATCGGTGTCGCATTAAATGTCACACCAGAAACAGTAGAAAGAACCTTAAGAGAGCATCCAGATGCAAAAGCTGTTTTAATAATAAATCCGACTTATTACGGAGTTTCTACCGATATAGTAAAAATTGCTGAAATTGTTCATGACTATGACGCTATACTCATGGTGGATGAAGCTCACGGACCACACCTTAAATTTAACGAAAAATTGCCTATTTCAGCGATGGAAGCAGGAGCTGATATCTGTGCACAGAGCACTCATAAGATTATTGGCTCAATGACGCAGAGCTCGATGCTTCACGTTAAAGGCGATAGAATTGATATTAATAGAGTAAAACAAGTAATGAGTTTACTCCAAACAACAAGTCCTTCGTATATATTGTTGGCTTCCTTAGATGTTGCAAGAATGCAAATGGCTACAGAAGGAAAAGAATTATTAGATAGAACAATAGAATTAGCAGAGTACGCTCGAAGAGAGATAAACAATATAAAAGGACTCTACTGTTTTGGTGAAGAAATTGTTGGCCGTGATGGAGCCTATGACTTTGACCCCACAAAAGTTACAATAACAGCTAAAGGCCTTGGAATAAGCGGCCATCAGTTAGAGAGAATATTGGCAGAAAGATATTATATACAACCTGAACTTTCAGATATGTATAATGTTTTATGTGTATTCTCTATTGGTGATACAAAGGAAAAAGTCGATTATCTCTTAAGGGCTTTAAGAGAAATAAGTGATGAATTATACAACGAAAACATTGAAATAGTAAAACCTATAGATATACCAGAAATACCAGAACAAGTAGTATCACCAAGATATGCTTTTGGCTCCTCAACTGTATCATTACCTCTAAGAGAAAGTGTAGGGCAAATAAGTGCAGAATTTTTGATGGCTTATCCTCCAGGTATTCCAGTGCTTTGCCCGGGGGAAAGAATAACATCAGAAATTATAGAATATGTAGATAAAATGAAAGAAGCTAACTTAAGCATACAAGGCACCGAAGACCCGGAAGTAAATTATATAAAAGTAGTAAATGACCGGCAAGTTTTAAATGTGATAGCATAATCTTTTACTAAAAAAGGAGTATCTCTAACAAAAGATACTCCTTTTTAATACATATTTTAAATATTTTAACATTTTTTCAACTAAATGCTCTTTTGGCATAAAGCCAATCACCTTATCTACCATTTTTCCTTCTACAAAAACTCCCATCGTAGGAATGCTCATAATTCGATACTTAGAAGCAATTACAGGATTTTCATCCACATCCAGTTTTGCCACTTTTATCTTATCAGCGTATTCTTCCGCAAACTCCTCTAACACTGGTGCCATCATTAAACAGGGTCTACACCATTTAGCCCAAAAATCTACTAAAACAGGTTTATCAGAATTGTATACTTCCTCTGCAAAAGTCTCATCTGTGACATTTACTGGTTTCATTTGTGTATATCCTCCTTCTACTTGCTTTTGTACATTTTCATTTATTGAGAAATTGATTTATAATACTCTTCAATTTCGTCATATGTCATAGCCCCATTGCTAATTGCCCTTATGACCCCGTTTTTATCTATAAAATAAGACATAGGTATAAATTGAACCTGATAATCGTAAATAGTACTTAAGTCAGTATCCAGTAGCACAGTAAATTCATATCCTTTCCCTTCTAAATACTGCTTTACTTTTGATGGGCTTTCACCCAAGTCTATCGCAAGTAAAACCGTATCATCTTTATGGCCTTTTATAAACTGATTTAAAGCTGGCATTTCAATTTTGCAATAAGGACAAGTTGTTGCCCAAAAGTTTAGTATAACTTTTTTTCCTCTTAAGCTCGACAAGGTCACAGTATTGCCATCTAAATCTTTTAGCGTAAAATCTGGTGCTACATCTCCTACTTGATTCCCTATCTTAGGCTCACTTTGCTCAGTTTTATTTGCATTTGCATTTGAACTTGTATTTTGACCTTCATTATTGCTAGGAGTATTATTTTCTGCCACTTGAGAAGGGGAAGGTTGAGCACTTTTTGTGTAATTATTTAAGACGAAAATAAGTGCCCCTATAACTATCACACCAATTATAGTAAAAATTAGACTTTTATTTTTCACACTAACCACCTCTTAATAAAAATATCCACTTATCTTGATTAGCATGTTAAAATATAAAAGAACTCCAAATATTATGAGAATAACCCCACTTATTACCTCAATATAAGGCAATATTTTGTTAATCCTTTTATACATACTTTTAAACTTGTCAATCAATAAGGCTGTAACTATAAAAGGTATGCCAAGCCCCATAGAATATGCAAAAAGCAATATCACGCCTACACTTAAAGTACTGACCGACCCAGCATACAACAATATCGAAGCGAGAATTGGACCTACACAAGGTGTCCATCCTGCTGCAAAAGTTATACCCAATACTAAGGACCCTATATAACCGGTCTGTACCTTTTCCATATTTATTAATTTGACTTCTTTATTTAAAAATAGTGGTCTAAAAATCCCAGTCATTTGAAGTCCAAAAAGCACAATTATTATCCCACTTACTTTCTTAAAAATGTCTTTATAGGCTAAAAAAAGCTTTCCTAGTTGGCTTGCAGTCGCCCCCATTAAAACAAACACTATGCTAAATCCCAAAACAAAGAGAAACAAATTTATTAAATTATTCTTTTTATTTCCGAAAATATATGACACATAAGCGGGAATTAAAGGCAAAACACAGGGTGATAAAAAAGAAACAATTCCTGCTAAAAATGCAGTATAAATTGGCACATCTACACCTCCCTCCCCTATAGGGTATAACTATTAAATATTATATTACAATTTCACCAATAGTACAACATGGTACAAATATAATTACTTTTAGCTTTGTTTTCTAGCATCTATAACCATTTTCACCTTTCCACTTATCTTATCAATCTGAAGCGTGTCTTTAAAATGTACCTCGTATTTTACATTTCTAAGCTTCTTTTTACTCAAAAACTGGTCAAGTTGTCTCTTGATTTCTTCTTCAACATCTTCACCGGCATTAGGTAGTTTGACGCAGTTCAATATAAGGCTTTCATCGCTTGTCTGGACAAACTGGTATTCTTTTATCCCTTCAACATCAAGGTCATCAATAAAAAGAGGATGAAGAAAGTCCTTATCACCATTTTCATTTTTAAACCACATTATCTCTTCTTCTCTTCCTATTACTCTTTTAATATGAGTATAAGGTAAAGGACCTTTATATTCTCTATCAAATCCTTCTACTACATCATTCAGTCTATAACGGATAAGAGGGAAAATTTTGTTATACAATGGAGTTATGATTAACCTGCCAAACTCATCAACTTCCACATAATTCATATCATCCATGAGATACATACCTTCATACCAGCTAGTTCCCATACCTAAAAATATTGATTCTGTACAACCATAATAATCTATTACGTCAGCATCAAAAACAGAGCTTAAATAATTGGAAATTTCTTTACTTAAAGGCTCTCCTCCTGTAATTATTTTCTTAGGCTTTATATTTATTTCGCCTCTTTGTTGCATATCAGCCAATATTTTTATGCAGGAAGGATAACCAGCCAAATAATTAGGATTGAAATTTTTAATTTTATCTTTCCAAGTATCGATAGGGTCTGCAGCATTTAATACCATACTTTTAGCTCGATATTTTTTAATTCCATTCATAGCAAGTACAGTAGAAGCATAACCGTTGCCTACAGAAGCCACATACAGTACTTTTATAGGAAAATCACGTAATCCAATTTCATTTTTGCCCCCAATGCTTATACGTACCATATTAGCTTCGATCATATCCAAAGCATCTCTATCATAAAGAAAATTGCATGGCTTACCTGTACTTCCAGAAGTATGAACAAGAATATATTTTCCCACCCTCACTAGTAATTCGCTGCTTTTCATTGCCATTTCTATTTCTTTGGAAGAAATATAATCAGTAACTATATCAAAAAAATTATTTCTAACCATTTCTTTATCTATCACAGGTAATTCTTCAATGGGAATAGTGTCTAAAGCTTTATATTCTATTCCTACGCTTTTATAGAGAGTTTTATAAAAATTACTGGAAGTATAGGCGTGTTTTATCATTTCTCTCATACGCTTATTGCTATATTCCATTATTTTTTCACGTGGCCATCTATTGTGGCTGTAAAGTTTAAGGCCCTTTAACATAATGCCTATCACGACTTATCTCCCCTTTTTAAAATAGCTCTTTTTAACTTGAAATAGTGAATGCCTTTATCTTTTCCTGACAATTGTATTAATTATATTATATCTCAATTACAAAATTTTGTTAAATAAAAATCCGCATCTAATTTTTCGCTCTTTAAATACAATAAAAAAATAGGCTTTCGCCTATTAAACAATTACTTCTATTTCTTTTAAATCTTCATCGGGTATAAGTGAAGCAGCCTCCTTGTCAATTATTATAGTTGCATCAGGATGCAACGTTAAAACAGTAGAAGGCACCTTTGTAGTCAATTGTCCTTTTATCGTTTCTTTTATCGCTTTGGCTTTATTTTTCCCAGAAGCCAAAAGGACAATCTTTTTTGCTTTCATGATACTTCCTAAGCCCATAGTAATCGCCTTTTTTGGTACTTCATCTGCGCTTTTAAAAAATCTTTTATTGGCATTTATTGTATCTTCTGTCAAAGTAACCACATGAGTTTTTGTATCTATACTTTCATCTGGTTCATTAAACCCAATATGTCCATTGACCCCAATCCCCAATATTTGTAAATCAATCCCACCTGCTTTTTCAATTTCCTCTTCATATCTACTGCACTCCTCTTCCAAGTCTAAGGCCACTCCATTTGGAATATGAATGTTCTCTTTCTTAATATTAATATGATGGAAAAAATTATGGAACATAAAATAATGATAGCTTTGAGGATGTTCTGCAGACAAGCCCACATATTCGTCCAAATTAAATGTAATAACATTGGAAAAATCTATTTCTCCTTTTTTATACATTTCAATTAAATACTTATACATTCCAAGAGGTGTAGAACCTGTAGCAAGCCCTAAAACAGTATTAGGCCTTTCTTTTATCTGTCTTTTGACAATTTCTGCCGCTTTTTTACTCATTTCTTTATAGTCTACAGTTATTATTACTCTCATTTTTATAAACCTCCTTACAGCAAAATTAAGTTATTGGTATTTAAAAGTACATCTGCTACTGCTCCAATAGCAGCAGCATCTTCTCCAAGTTGAGCCATTTTAATGCCAAAATCAAAAGGCACAATTTTCTTTACTTTTTCTTTAATTTCATGAATAATATCAATTTCATAATTTAAGATGTCTCCTCCAATTATTATTGCTTCTGGGTTTAAAATGCTTACAATATTAGCGATACCCATGCTTAAATTTTTAATAAAACAAGACACAGCTTGTACACAAATAGGATTTTGTTCTTTAAATCCTTTTATCACACCCTCTATCGTATTTATATGAGGCAAATCTTTAGAAACTAATCCCACTAAAGCAGACAAAGAAGCTTTTCTTTCAAAATAGCCATAGTCCCCATAAGAATAGGTATTTTTAAAAACATCTTCTCCTGTAGCCATATACCCTACTTCTCCTGCAGCATAAGCATTACCTCTCAATAATTTACCATTTACGTATATCCCCGAACCTATACCATTTCCTATATTTATCAGCACAAAATTCTCTATTTCGCGGCAACAACCAATCCATCTTTCTCCCAGAGCAGCATAATTTACACTATTGTCAACATAGATGCTATAATTAAAAATTTTACTTAACTTTTTCTTTAATTCAAAATTATTCCATTTGAGTCCCGGCGCATTCACAACTCCTGTTTGTATATCCGTAATTCCAGGAAGGCCAATACCAATTCCTATTACATTTTTCCCACTTTTAAGCAGTTCTTGTATCCCATTTATAATTTCATTAAAGGCTTGCTCTCCAATGCTAGTTTGCCATTTTATCTTTTTTAAAATCTTACCATCCATGTTAGTCAAAACACCTATCGTGTTAGAAGACTCAACACTCATTCCCACAACAAATTTAGCATTAGGATTAAAAGAAAGCTGTATAGGCTTTCTCCCTACTGTCCCTTTTTCACTAAAACCGTTTTCTACTACCAATCCTTCCTCAATTAATTCATCTACAATAGCAGAAATAGTGGATTTGCTCATTTTTAAAACTTTAGATACTTCTATTCTTGATATAGGCTGCCTTTTCTTTATGACATCTAAAACATTAGCCTTATTGATATTCTTAATCAACCCAGAAGTACCTTTAGTATAGCCTTTCAATATATCGCCTCCATTAGTTCACTACCTGAACTAATTGTTCAAAAAAAATTAGTTCGACTATCGAACATTTTACTACAATTATTATATCATAACAATTTGAAAAATGTAAATAACAAAATTGTATCGTTTTTTTCCAAACTTTTCTGATTATTTTTCTTCAAGTCTCTTTTTTCGTTCCAGATATTCTTCCTCGCTTATTTCTCCTCTTGCATATCTTTCTTTTAAAATTTCTATCGCATCCTTCTCTTTGTTTCTATTTTTTGTGCCTCGAAATAATAATACAATAAGATATATTGCAGCAACTATTAAACCTATCTCTATTGCCATCCAGACAATGCTCCAAATAAATCCACCTATGCCATATCCCCAACCCCAGCCATACATCATTCTCATCATAATATTTTCCCTCCTTTCTTCCTTCAAAAATAATTATACACCGCCATTATGAAAAACTTATGAACCAGTTTTTATAGGGGAATTTTAACAGTAAACTTACTCCCTTTATTTATCTCGCTTTCAACGTTTATTTTGCCTCCATGGGCTAGTACTATGGCTTTTGCAATCGAAAGCCCTATTCCACTTCCACCTGTTTCACGATTTCTTGATTTTTCCCCTCTGTAAAACCTTTCAAAAATAAAAGGAATATCATCTTTTGATATACCCATTCCATTATCTTCTACAATAAATACTGCATAATCGCCATCTTTATAAAAGTCTATTTTTATTTTGCCACCTACAGGAGTATATTTATTTGAATTTGATATTAGGTTAACAAAGACCTGTGCTATCCTGTCCTTATCACCAAACAACATAATGTTATCTTCGATGTTCTTCACAACTTCTTGTTCTTTTTCAGCAAAAGATGCTTCAAAATTTGTCAAAATGCTCTTTACTAATTCGCTTGCGTCAAATTTGATTTTATTAAGCTTTAACATATCAGATTCAAATTTATTCAATGTTTCAAGATTTTTTACAATATTTATAAGTCTTAAGACTTCTTCATTTAAACTTTTCAGTCTTTCATGCGTCGGCTCCCAAACCCCATCAAGCATTGCTTCAATATGACTCTGCAATGTTGTCAATGGTGTTCTAAGCTCATGTGCGATGTCAGAGGTCATTTGTCTTCTTAGTATTTCTTGATTTTTTAAAGATTCTCCAAGGTGGTTTATTGCCGCTGTGAGCTTAAATAGCTCTTCTTCTTTAGGTATATCATATACCTTTGCAGTAAAATCACCTTTTTCAAGCTTTTTAGCAACTTCCGTAATATTAACTAACGGTCTTGTAATATAATTTGACACGTAAATACTAATAATCAATGCTATAAAAATAGCTATCACCGTTGCTATAACATTATATCTGCTAATGTCATATAAAAACTTAAAATCCAAGTCACTCATCATCATCGGCCCATAATAAATTATATCCACATATCCCACTGTTTTTTCATCCACAATGATGGGAAGAGTTTTTTCAGAAATATTTTTCTTATTCCATTTTCCCATCATATTCATCATATATGACATTGAAGAAAAATCCCATATAATCTTACCATCTTTATCTCTAAGTCTTAATCCATATCCTTCCATCATAGCTGCATGACCAATTTCACGCCCTGTTGTACTTTTCCAACCTCCCTCAGATTTATACACTGCAGCAAGAGTGTTAGCTATATTGCTAAATTCTTTATCTGTTGACTTTGTAACATAATTTCCAAAGCTATTTATTATTAAGATGTTTGTTGTAATACTTACAATAACAATCGATATAAGAGCTATTGAGATAAATACAATAGCCGTCCTTGTTCTTAAATTATTTCTAAACATTTCTATCACCAAATTTATATCCAACACCATACACCGTTTTAATATACACTGGATTTTTCGTATCGTCTTCAATTTTTTGTCTTAAATTTTTAATATGTGCATCAATCGTCCTGTCATAGCCTTCATAGTCAAATCCCATAACTTTTTCAATTAATTCTTCTCTTGTAAAGACCCTATTTGGATTGCGAATTAAAAACTTTAAAATTTTAAATTCATTTGGAGTAAGATTTACAACCACACCCTTTTTCCTCACTGTATGTGCTCTTAAATCAACCACAAGGTCATCATTATTAAAAGACATTACTTCAGCAAGAGGCACATCATCAGTTGTTCTTCTTAATATTGCTTTTACTCTCATAACCAATTCGCGTGGGCTGAATGGTTTTGTAATATAGTCATCAGCACCTATAGAAAATCCATTAATTTTATCACTTTCTTGAACTTTTGCTGTAAGCATCAATATCGGAACATTGGAAAACTGACGTAACCTTTTACACAGTTCCTCTCCTGAAATACCTGGCAACATGAGGTCCAATATAACAAGGTCTGGTTTTTCTTTTTTGAATGTATCTAAAACGTTATTGCCATTAGTTTCAGTAATAACGCTAAATCCCTCACGCTCAAGGTATGACTTTACAACTTCCAGTATTTTTATTTCGTCATCAACCACAAGTATTTTCTTATTCATCTTCCATCCACCCTTTATTATTTTGCAGCAAAATTATGAATAACTTATGAAGATAGCTTGATAAACTTCTTTTAATATATTATACATCACAGTTTGCAAAAATCTAATCGCCTACTTTTGGAAATTATTTTAATTAAACTGTATTTATTTTCTCTTCATATTTTCTTCAAAAGTAAGCCTTAAAATAAAAATGAAGCCAAGTTGACAGTTTTTTGATAAATAGAAAGGAGTTGAAAAGTATGGGTCTTATATTAATCTTGGCAATTGGCTTTTATTTGTACAAAACAGGTGACCTGCAAAGAATGATTAATAATTTACATGAAAGCAAAAATTACCAAACAAACGAAGCAAAAAGAATACTCGATATACGCTTGGCTAAAGGTGAAATTACAGAAGAAGAGTATAACAAATTAAAAATATTTTGTAAAATTTAAATATTTAGAGAGGAGGAGAAAATAATGTTTGGAGGATATATGATGGGTGGTTTAGGTCGTTGGTTTGGAGGATATTATCCTTGTGGTTACGGAACTTGGTTCGGTGGTGGACTTACCAATATATTGTTCTTAATTTTAATAGGTGTAGTAATTTACTTGCTAGTAAAACAGATTAGAAATGTTAACTTTTTTAAAAAACACGATACAGATCCTAATAATGAAGCATTAGAAATTGCCAAGTTAAGGTACGCTC
>NZ_JAFCAC010000101.1:0-10591 GCF_018588165.1 Thermoanaerobacter sp. CM-CNRG TB177 | reverse complement strand
ACCGGCTGTTAACCGGTAGGTTGTAGGTTCGAGTCCTACCTGAGGAGCCAATTTAAAAAATGCGGATGTGGCTCAGTGGTAGAGCATCGGCTTCCCAAGCCGAGGATCGCGGGTTCGAATCCCGTCATCCGCTCCATAAGAAAATGAAGGTTCTGCGAGGTAAAAGCAGAACCTTTCATTATTTTTTTGATATTGACATAATTTTATTTTTTTATAAAATTACAAAAAGAACTATCGATTGTTGTAGAAGGTGAAAGAGATGTTAAATGGCAAAGTAGCGATTGTAACTGGTGGTGCTGGGGACATAGGAAGAGAAATTTGTATAGAGCTTGCAAAAGAAGGTGCTTCTATAGCAATACATTATAATAACAGTTATGATAAAGCAGTGGGACTTAAAGAATACATAAAAAATAATTTCAGTTATGCGGAAATTTTTAAAGCAGATATTTCAGATAGACAACAGGTAGATAATATGATTGATAGTATTTACAATAGATTTGGTCGCATTGATTATCTTATAAATAATGCAGGAATTGCCCAAATCAAACCATTTATAGAAATAACAGAAGAAGATTGGGATAAGATGATGAATGTCAATTTAAAAGGTATTTTCAATTGCACACAAAGTGTTTTAAGGTATATGTTACCTCAAAAATATGGGAGTATTATAAATATTTCTTCAATTTGGGGTATTTCTGGGGCTTCTTGTGAAGTACATTATTCAGCATCTAAAGGAGGAATAATAGCTTTTACAAAGGCTTTGGCAAAAGAGCTAGGGCCTTCTAAAATAAGAGTTAATTGTATTGCTCCTGGAGTAATTGACACTCGAATGAACAACATTTTAAATAGGGAAGAAAAGGAACACTTAATTGAGGGTATCCCACTTATGAGCATAGGGAAACCTCAAGATGTAGCAAATGCTGTATTGTTTTTATTATCTGACAAGTCAAATTTCATAACAGGGCAAGTTATAACAGTAGATGGGGGATTTATTTGAAAGGCTTGGCGAAAGCCTTATTTTTATATCGACTTTTTCAGGAGAGATAGCTCTTCTTCAGACAATTCTCTCCACTGCCCAGGTTTTAGATTTTCGTCAAGGGTAAGACTACCCATGGCCAATCTTTTAAGGTATACGACCTTTTTGCCAACTGATTCAAACATTCTTTTTATTTGGTGGTATTTCCCTTCTCTTATATAAACATAAACTTTTGATACCTCAGAGGATAAAAGAATTTCAAGGTCTGCAGGAAGAGTTTTATAGCCATCTTCAAGTACAATACCTTCTTTAAAAGCTTTAATATCCCTTTCATTTACAAAACCTAATATTTCAGCATAATATTTTTTTATCACATTTTTTTTTGGAGATAAAAGCTTATGTGCTAAATTTCCATCGTTCGTTATAAGAAGCAATCCTTCTGTATCTTTATCAAGTCTTCCTACTGGAAAGGGATTTCGAGCTTTTAATTCTTGCGGTAATAAGTCAATAACGGTTTTTTCAATAGGATCATATGTAGCGCTAATAACTCCTTTTGGTTTATTCATCATAATATATATAAATTCTTTGTAATTGATCTTTTCGCCATCAAATAAAATTTCATCAAATTCAGTATCTACAATTAGACCAGCATCTTTTACTGTATTTCCATTTACCAATACAAGACCTTCTTTAATGAATTTTTTAACCTCTTTTCTTGTACCAATGCCTATATTTGATAAAAGTTTATCTATTCTCATCTTTGCCATATAAATTACCCCCAAAAAGAGTCTATGATGTAATTATAACACGAAATTTTGTATTTTTAGAGTATATAATATTGGTAAAGAGTGGAATCATGATGAGATAAAAAGTGAATTTATTGAAGCGAAAAGCTTAGGCATTAATGTAATGAGAATAAATCTTTTTTGGGAGGATTTTCAGCCAAAGCCTGATGTAATATCAGAGGAAGCGGTGAAAAAGTTTGACGAGCTTATTAAAATATGTCATGAAGTTGATATGAAAATCGCGCCTACTTTTTTTGTGGGGCACATGAGCGGTGAGAATTGGGATGTGCCGTGGAGAGAAAGCAGAAATATATACAGTGATTCATTTATGTTGAGGCATCAAATTAAATTGGTACGATTTTTTGCTGAAAAGTACAAAGATGAATCTGCTATTTTGTTTTGGGACCTTTCAAACGAGCCGGACAATTATATAAAAGCAGAGTCAAGACATGATGCTTGGCTGTGGAACTATGTCTTATCAAATGAGATAAAAAAATACGACTTTACGTATCCTATTGAGCTCTATTTAAGTTATATGCCCGATGTATATAAGACTGACAGGTCTTATTTGATTTATAAGTATGCTAAAGAGCTGAGCGGAATAGAATACAATGTAAAAGTAGAGTCTCCTTATATTGAAGTAAAAGAGTTTGATTATAACGGAAAAACCCTTGTACTCTTTATAAATCATGAAGACATAGATATCGACACTAAGATAAACGTAAGAGAAAAAACAAAAAATAGTGAGAAAATACAAGATTTAATCAGCGGAAGGCAGATTAATTTAGAATATTTAACAATAGAGGCTAATGGAGTAGTTGCAATATTGCTGGAAAAGGGGGTATAAATGGAGGGATGTTCAGACTGACAAGACTTAGTGACAAACCCATATTGTCTCCGGTAAAAGAGCATGAATGGGAGAGGGGGGCTGTTTTTAATGCGGCAGTAATATATGAAGATAATAAATTTCACTTGTTTTACAGAGCCTCTAATAATAAATTTGTGTTGAATACTGAAAAGCCCGAAGAAAGATATAAATTTATATCCTCCATTGGATATGCTGTAAGTGAAAATGGTATAAATTTCAAAAGATTTGATAAGCCTGTTTTAGTAGGTGAGACTCCACAAGAAGCTTGGGGAGTAGAGGACCCAAGGATTACAAAAATAGACAATAAGTATTACATGCTCTATACAGGTTTTGGAGGCAGGGACTGGTTGGATTTTAGAATATGTATGGTTTGGTCTTTTGATTTAAAAAATTGGAAAGGGCACAAAATCGTTCTCGATGAGCCTAATAAAGATGCAGCGCTTTTATCCGAAAAAATAAATGGAAAGTACGTGCTTTTTCATAGAAGAATGCCCGATATTTGGATTGCTTATTCTGACGATTTAGTAAACTGGTATGACCATAAGATTATAATGTCCCCTAAACCTCACACATGGGAGTCAAAGAAAATTGGCATAGCAGGACCTCCTTTAAAAAGAGAAGATGGATGGTTATTAATATATCACGGGGTGGATGACAAAAATGTATATAGACTTGGTGCAGCTCTTTTAGACTTAAAGGATCCGTCAAAGGTTGTTGCAAGACAAAAAGAGCCTATTTTAGAGCCAGAGCTTGATTGGGAAATAAATGGGCTTGTGCCTAATGTGGTGTTTAGCTGCGGTGCGATTGAAGCAAATGACATGTATTACGTATATTATGGAGCAGCAGATACCCATATAGGTGTAGCAGCTATTGAAAAAAGAAAAGTAAAATTTTAAAAGGAGTGTGTTACGTGATAAGATTAAAGAGATTGTCGGATAAGCCAGTACTTGTACCAAAAGCAGAAAATGAATGGGAAAGAGCAGCGGTTTTCAACACTGCAGCAATTTATGACAATGGACTATTTCACTTGATTTACAGAGCTACTGACATTGGACCCCATGCTAAATATGGGAAATATACTTCTCGTTTAGGATACGCAGTTAGCAAAGACGGAATTAATTTTATGAGATTAGACAAACCAGTGATGAGCAATGAGACAGAACAAGAGCTCAGAGGATTAGAAGACCCAAGGATAGTTAAAATTGACGATATTTATTATATGATGTACACAGGTTTTGGGGACAGATTCGATGATGACTATAGGATTTGTTTGGCTACATCCAAAAACCTTATAGATTGGGGGAGAAAAGGAGTAGTTTTAGATGAACCTAATAAAGATGCCTCTTTGTTTCCTGAAAAAGTTGAGGGTAAATATGTAATGTTGCACAGGAGATATCCCGATATTTGGATAGCATTTTCTGACGATTTAAAAAATTGGTACGACCATAAACCAATATTAAAACCCATTCCCAACACATGGGAAAGCACGAGGGTAGGAATTGGAGGACCTCCTATTAAGACAAAGGACGGTTGGTTTTTGATATACCATGCAGCTGATGACAATAATGTATATAGATTGGGAGCAGTCCTTTTAGATTTAGAAGATCCATCAAAGGTTATTGCAAGGCAAAAACAGCCTATATTAGAGCCAGAACTTAAGTGGGAAAAAGAAGGGTACATTCCTAATGTTGTATTTAGTTGTGGTAATGCTGTAAAAGATGATACTATTTACGTTTATTACGGAGGAGCGGATACTGTTATAGGTGTGGCTACTTTAGAGATGAAAGATATCATTTTTAACAGGCTTTAAAAGGCCTGTTTTTTATTTACAGAAAAGTACTTGACATGCCAAAAAGGATTAATTATAATACTTATTAGCAGCCGAATTTAAAGAGTGCTAATATATTTTTCCTCTTCTTGGTTCTTCTCGTTCTTATAATTACATCACTCACTTACACCCTTCTTTTGTTTTTAAACTTAATTTTTGAAACTTCATAAATAAGGAGGGGGTCTTTTATGAAGGCGTTGCTATTGGCAGGAGGTTTAGGGACGAGACTCAGACCTCTTACAGATGACCTGCCAAAACCGATGGTTCCTATCATGGGAAGGCCTCTTTTAGAAAGTATTATTTTAAACCTTAAAAAAAGTGGAATAGATGAGGTTGTAATAAGTACTTATTATAAATCCCAGTATATTGAAGATTATTTTAGACAGAAAGAAGATTTAGGTGTAAAAATACACTACATTACAGAAGAATCTCCTTTGGGAACTGGCGGAGCAATAAAGAACGCCGAAAAATTTTTTGATGATACTTTTCTCATTTTAAATTCTGATATTGTCAGCGATGTTAACTATGCAGACTTGATAAAATACCACAAGAGAAAAAGAGCACAAGTAACTATTGCATCTATTGAAGTAAGAGATACTTCTCAGTACGGTGTTATAGAATTTGATGAAAAAGGGTTTATAACTGCTTTTAAAGAGAAGCCCAAACCAGGCGAGAGCAATTCTAAATATATTAACGCAGGAGTATATGTATTTGAACCTGATGTGCTAAAGGAAATTCCAGAAAATACAGTGGTGTCTGTAGAACGAGAGACCTATCCAACGCTTCTTGAAAAAGGGTATAGAATGGCTATTTATAAATTTAACGGTTACTGGATAGACATAGGTACAATAGACAAGTATAAAAAAGTTCATGAGGATATTTTAAGAGGAAAATCAAGATTTATAAGTACTAATTTCTCAAGAGGAATAATTTTGGGAGACAATGTTAAAATTCATCCTACTGCAAGAGTAATAGGACCTGCTTATATTGGAAATAATACTGAAATTGATGCTTATGCTACGGTAGGACCTTATACAGTAATTGGGAATAACTGTCGAATAGGTCAAGAAAGCAAAGTATCCAAAAGCATATTGTGGAATAATGTAAAAGTTCGCAGGTTTGCGAGATTAGACAATGCAGTTGTAACTTCAGAATGTATCGTAGAGGTGAATATGGAAATTAAGAATACAGTGTTTACAGCTAATAGGTTAGCGAGTAGCACAATGACAACTTAATACTAAGCAAACTAAGAAGGGGGTGTGATATGATGAATATAACGGGGAGAAATGTAGCATTTTTAAGCACTTATCCACCAAGAGAATGTGGTATTGCGACCTTTACTCAAGATCTAGTTAATGAAATAAAAAAGATAAAACTTATAAATTTTGCAGGAGTAATTGCAATAAATGACAATAAAGTTTATGAATACGACAGTGATGTCAAATATCAGTTACAACAATTTGTAAGAGAAGATTATGTAAGGTTAGCCAGGAAATTAAATAACTCAAACATAGATTTGCTCGTTATAGAACATGAATACGGAATATTTGGAGGAAAATGGGGAGAGTACTTATTAGATTTGGTAGACAACTTAAATATACCCTTTGTCTTAACTGTCCACACAGTATTATCAAATCCAGATGAAAAACAACTTATGATACTAAGAAAATTAGGTGAAAAAAGTATTCGCGTAGTAACGATGGCAAAAAATACCATACCACTTCTTGAGAAGATATATCACATACCCTCCTGTAAAATCACAGTGATTCCTCATGGAGTTCCCAGTCTTCCAGTATTGCCCAAGGAAACATTAAAAGAAAAATACGGATTTCAAGGACGAAAAATAATAAGCACTTTTGGTCTTATAAATCCTGGTAAGGGAATAGAGTACGGTATAGAAGCAATAAGTATTGTAGCTCAAAAATACAAAGAAGTACTATATCTAATTTTAGGCCAAACCCATCCAAACATAAAGAGAGAATTTGGGGAAGAATACAGGGAGAGACTACAAAAATTAGTCCGCGAGCTTGGAATAGAAAAGAATGTAAAATTTGTAGATAAATATCTTACAAAGAAAGAGATTTTGGAATATTTGAAGATGTCAGACATATATATGACTCCATACTTAAACAAAGAACAAGCTGTAAGCGGTACGTTAGCATATGCAGCAGGTTTAGGAAAAGTGATTATTTCTACTCCTTATATGTATGCTGAAGAAATTTTAGGTGAAGGAAGAGGTTTACTGGCTAACTTCCGTGATGCAAATTCTTTAGCTAAACATATTGAATATGTATTTGAAAATCCTGAAAAAAGACTACAGATAGAGTCAGCAATTAAGAAATTAGGTAATGCAATGATGTGGAATAACGTTGCTTACAGGTATGTCATAATGATTTTGTCTGTATTGGACAGTAGATCAAAGGAGGAAATTGTGATATAGAGGAAGGGGGAAATGGAATAATGAAGGTATCAACTAAGTTTCAGCATCTTTTCAATTTAACGGATGATACAGGTATTTTGCAACATTCCCTTTACTCTATACCCGATTTGACAAAAGGCTATACTACTGATGACAATACAAGAGCTCTTATTGCTGCTTCAATGCTATATGAAGTTTACAAAGATGAAAAGTACCTTGAGCTTTTAAGAAGATATCTTTCTTTCCTGATTTATGCCCAAAACAGCAAAGGATATTTTAGAAATTTTATGAACTACAATAGAGAATTTATTGAAGAAGTTGGATCTGAAGATTGCTTTGGAAGATGTCTTTGGTCATTGGGATATTTATTAAATACTAATTTGTCAAACGGATTTAAAAATGTAGCACTAGCATTACTAAAAAAAGCTTTACCCAATGTGGCAAATTTAAATTTTCTTCGCGGTAACGCTTATTCGTTAATAGGATTAAGCCTTTTATATAATTCTGATGTTACTGAATTTAACAAAGAGAAGATAAAAAATTTGATGATTTCTATTTCAAAGAAGATAGTCCAAAGATATAGACAAAACAAAGATGGAGAGTGGAAATGGTTTGAAAATGTAATGACTTACAGCAATGCAGTAATTCCATGGTCTCTTCTTAAAGTATACACTGTTACAAAAGATGAGGAAGTCTTAGAGGTTGCAAAAGAAAGTATGGAATTTTTAGCGAAAGTAACTTTTAAAAATGACTATTTTAAACCGGTTGGCTGTAAAGGATGGTACAAAAAAGGAAATGAAAAACCTGCAGAGTTTGATGAACAGCCGATAGAGGCATGTGAAACTGCTCTTATGTATACAGAAGCTTATAAAATTTTTAAAGAAGAAAAGTACAGAGAAAAAGCTTTTAAATGCTATAAATGGTTTTTAGGTGAAAACTCAAAAAATGTAAGTTTAGTGGATGAGGAAACAGGAGGTTGCTATGACGGCCTAACTAAAGATGGAGTAAATTTAAATGAAGGAGCTGAGAGCGTAATTTCACTCATTATAACTGAAATGATAGTGAATCATACAGATATTGTATTTAAGTGATATTCCTTTTTTCTTCTAAAAATTTTTATAAAAATTGAAAAGGGTGATGCCATATGAAGATCGGTGTGCTCTGGAGGAAATTCAGGAATGTCGAATTTCAGAGGAAATTGATGCCAGACAAAGTATATGACGATGCCTATGATGAAGCATACCATCATTATATGGCCATAAAAGAAGCTGGATTTGATTCAGTTCTCATAGAATGGAAGGAAGATCCATTAGAAACTTATGAAACTATAAAAAAAGAAAAAGTCGATTTAATTTTTAATGCCTCAAGTATGAAAGAAGTAGCATTTCTGGAAGTATTCAACATACCATACGTTGGGTCTGGATTAGATCTGGTGGCTACCGATAAAAGAATGAGAAAAGACATTGTGGCTTTTCACGGTTTGCCGACACCTAAATATGTAGTTGCGAAAAATTCTCAAGAGATTCCTCCTGTGGGTCATCTTAGATTTCCTTTATTTGTAAAACCTATTAGTGGAAGAGGAAGTGCAGGAATAGATGAAGAAAATATAGTTTATGACAAGGATAAACTTCCACAAGTTGTAAGCAAGATAACAGAAAAAATAGGACAAGCAGCACTAATCGAAGAATTTATTGAAGGAAAAGAAGTGACCGTTGGAATAATCGGATATAAACACCCACAAGTATTGCCTTTATTGGAAGTAGGATATAATAACGTTAAAACTAATACTTATGAACATAAAATGTTTGACAATGAGATAATAAAATGCCCTATGGAAGTATCAAAGGAAGTGGAAGAAAAGATTAAAGAGACGGCTTTAAATATTTATAAGGTTTTAAATGCCAAGGATTTTGCAAGAATTGATATGATTTTAAGCAAAGATAATGTTCCTTATTTCTTAGAATTGAATACATTTGCGGGACTTACAATGTCAAGTAGCAAAGGTGAAAAGCATGTTCATCACGGATATATGGGTTATATGGCAAAAGCGGCAGGTTTAACAAGAGGAGAATTTATTGGGAAGATTATAGAAAGTGCTATAGAAAGGTATAAGTTAAAATAAATTTATTCACAAAATTTATTTGATTTTTGCTATTTTTTTGAGGTATATTTTTTATAGATAAGGTAAACCTCTTCAAGTTTAGTAAATGAGTGGGGTTACCTTATCTTCTTTTATAAGTTAAGAGATTGGAGGGTTAATAACTATGGATTTTAATGACAAAGTAGTGATAGTGACAGGTGGAGGACAGGGAATAGGGCGGTGTATCGTGCAAACTTTTGCTGATAAAGGAGCAAAAGTAGTTATAGCCGATATTGACGATGAAGCTGGCATAGAAAATGAAGAATATATAAAATCTAAAGGTGGAGACTCACTTTTTGTACATACAGATGTTTCTTTAGAGGAAGATGTTGGGAATTTGGTAGATAAGACGATAAAAACCTATGGTAAGATCGATATTTTGATAAACAATGCAGGTGTTGGAGCAAGAGGGACGATTTACACAAGGCCCATGGAGGAATGGGATAGAGTTATAAATGTCAACTTGAGGGGAACATATATGTGTTCAAAATATGTTGCTCCTCACATGAGAGACAATGGTGGAGGAGTCATAATAAACATCGCTTCTACAAGGGCATTTATGTCAGAACCTCATACAGAACCTTATTCTGCTTCAAAAGGAGGTATTATAGCCTTAACCCACTCTCTTGCAATAAGTTTAGGTTATGATAAAATAAGAGTGAATTCTATAAGTCCGGGATGGATAGAAGTGTCTGAATGGAAGAAAAGTAGAGAAGCTAAAAAGCCCCAATTGACAGAAGAGGACCATTTGCAGCATCCTGCAGGGCGGGTAGGTAAGCCAGAGGACGTAGCAAATGCATGTTTATTTTTATGTTCGGAAGAAGCTTCTTTTATTACAGGAGCAAATCTCATTGTGGATGGCGGAATGACAGTTAAAATGATATATGTTTAATTTTATTGAAAGGGAATGAAGGGAAATGAATAAGACAAAAGAGAAGATTTTTAAAGCGGCGATAAAGACCTTTTCAAAAAGTGGATTTTACAAAAGCACCATGGAAGAAATAGCGGAAAATGCTGGGGTAGCAAAAGGGACATTGTATTATCATTTTAAAAGCAAAGACGATATATTGGAGTTTTTAATTGAGGAAGGTATAAAAATTTTGAAACAAGAAGCAATAGAAGAGATAGGTAAGCTAAATAATGCTATAGAAAAACTACAGAAAATCATCTTTGTACAGACTAATTTTTTGTACAGAAATCACGACTTTATAATAGTTTTGCTAAGCCAAATATGGGGTCATGGGGAAGTTCCTCGCAAATTCAGGGAGAAATTATATACTTATCTTGAGTTAATAGAAAATATTATTAAAGAAGGCAAGGAGCAAAAACTCATTGCTGATTGTGATGAAAAGATAGTAGCAGCTGCCTTTTTTGGCATGATAAGTTCAATTTTGGCATTGAAAGTTGTAGAAGATAGTGACGAGAAATTTAATCCACACGATATAACGGATAGTGTGTTTAATTTTGCATTAAAAGGGCTTCAACTTCAATGATAATACACCTCAAAGGAGGTGTTTTTTATTTTGGTTAGTTGTATAATTAAATGCAACAGATAAAAGAATAGAAACCATAGTG